>JANOEG010000702.1:0-4465 GCA_031413095.1 Burkholderiales bacterium
CAGCTTCTCTACCTGAGCGGCGAGGCGCCGGTCCTGCGGCACGACGTCGCTGGCGAAACTGGCCACCACCCTGCCCTGACGATCGACCAGGTACTTGTGGAAGTTCCACTGCGGCGCCTGACCGGTGGCCTTGGCGAGCGACGCGTACAGCGGGTGAGTGTCTTTGCCGACGACACTGATCTTGTTGAACATCGGAAACTGCACGCCGTAGAAGTTGAAACAGGTTTCGGCGATTTTCCTGGCATCGCCCGGTTCCTGGGCGCCGAAGTCATTGGCCGGAAAGCCCATCACCACCAGCCCTTGCGCTGCGTACTTGGCATGCAGCGCCTCCAGGCCCGTGTACTGCGGCGTGTAGCCGCATTGGCTGGCGGTGTTGACCACCAGCAGCACCTTGCCGCTGAACTGGCACAGTGGCTGTGGCTTGTCGTCCTGTAGCCGGTTGATGGTGTGCTGCAGTAGCGCCGGGCAAGCGGCTTGGGTTTGCGCAGCGGCCGGGGCAACCAATCCTGCGACAACCAGCAAGGCAAACAGTTCTTTCATCGACAAGACTCCGCGGTGTTGTTCCGATGTTGCCGCAGATCGCTCACCCGTGTTGCACTACGCTGTATCGACTTCGAAAGCGACTGCCATGACCACCGAACCACTGCTGCTGCAACAGAAGGACGCGCGCGGCGTTGTCACGCTGACGCTCAATCGGCCGCAGGCCTTCAATGCGCTGTCCGAACGGCTGCTCGAAGCGCTGCAATCGGCGCTCGATCGCGTGGCGACGGACGACAGCGCACGCGTGGTCGTGATCGCCGCAGCCGGCAAGGCATTCTGTGCCGGGCACGACCTCAAGGAGATGCGCGCCGAGCCGTCGCTGGCCTACTACGAGCGCCTGTTCGCACAGTGCAGCCGCGTGATGATGGCGGTGCAGACGCTGCCCGTGCCGGTGATCGCGCGCGTGCAAGGCATGGCCACCGCGGCCGGCTGCCAACTGGTGGCGATGTGCGACCTGGCCGTGGCCGCACGCGACGCGCGTTTTGCCGTGAGCGGCGTCAACCTCGGCCTGTTCTGCAGCACGCCGAGCGTGGCGCTGTCGCGCAACCTCTCGCGCAAGGCAGCGTTCGAGATGCTGGCCACGGGCGACTTCATCAGCGCCGAAGAGGCTCTCGACAAAGGCCTGATCAACCGTGTGGCGGACACGTCGGCTCTGGATGCCGAGGTCGAGCAACTCGTCGCACGCATCCTCGGCAAGCCGCGCACTGCGCTGGCCATGGGCAAGGCTCTTTTCTACCGGCAGCTGGACAAAGGCATCCAGGCTGCATACGACGACGCGCAGCAGACCATGGCCTGCAACATGATGGACGCCAGTGCGCTTGAAGGCGTGCAGGCCTTCATCGACAAGCGCACGCCGAATTGGTGAAACAGGCCGCTGCAGCCACCCCCACGGACGCGGGTCTTGCGCAGCAGCGCGCCACGGTAGAGTGGAGCGGGTCTTGAAGGGCGTGCCGCGCCTTGCAGAGCAACCCAGAACAAGAACCTCGAGGGCCCCTGGCCCCCGCTCCTTTCGTGGATTCAGCGTTGATCGAGCCCTGGCAAAACCAATCGGGTGTGCGCCATGTCGTGTTGGCCGGTGACGGTGGCTACACGCTGCCCGACGCGTCGGACGAGATGCTCGTCTTCTGGTGGCGCGGCCGGCCAGTCGCACACCGCTGGTTTGCCAGCGGTGTGCCCGAACCGTTCGCAGGCCCTGTCGATCCGCAATTGCTGGCGCGGGTCGCCGCTGAAGAGCGCGGCGCCGCGACAGCGCAGCTCGATGCCAGCGTCGTCATCTGCACGCGCGACCGTCCCGACGAATTGCGGCGCTGTCTGGCCTCGCTGCCGCAGCAAACCTGGCGGGCGCGCGAAATCATCGTCGTTGACAACGCCTCGGTCGACACGCGCACGCGCGACGTGGCCCATGCTGCCGGAGCGATCTACCTGCGCGAGGACCGGCCCGGCCTGGACATCGCACGCAACACCGGCGCGCGGCGCGCCACCTCATCGATCGTTGCCTACACGGACGATGACGTGCTGCTGCATCCGTGCTGGCTGGAGCGCCTGGTGGCCGCGTTCGACAAGCCCGAAGTGGCTGCCGTGACCGGTCTCGTGCTGCCGGCCGAACTGGCGACCGACGCGCAGCGCCACTTTGAAACCTACTGGAGCTTCGGCCGCGGCTACTTGCGGCAAGACTTCGACGCCGCGCGCTTTGCCGCGCACCGCGACGGCGTGTTCCCTGCCTGGGAGATCGGCGCCGGCGCCAGCATGGCCTTTCGGCGCGAGGTCTTCGAGCGCATCGGCTTCTTCGACGAGCGCCTGGATGTCGGTCAGGCCGGATGCTCGGGCGACTCCGAGTTCTGGTATCGCGTGCTGGCCAATGGCATGAGCTGCCGTTACGAGCCGCGCGCGGTGGCCTTTCACTTTCACCGCCGCACGATCGAGGGGCTGGCCGGCCAGATCCGCCACTACATGCGCGGCCATGCGGCGGCGCTGCTGGTGCAACTGGAGCGCACCGGCATCGCGGCCAACCGGTGGCAGGCCTGGGCGCGCATGCCGCGCTGGTACGCCGGCCGGATGTGGCAGCGGCTGCGCGGTACACGCTCGCCGCGCGACCGCTTCCTGCGTGAAGAGATGTTGGGGTACTTGTCGGGGCTGGTGTTTTATCTGCGGCATCGCCGCGAAGGCCGATGAGCAACGGCGCCCGCACTTCCTTCGTGATTCCGGCGCTCAACGCTGCGCGAACGCTCGCGCAGACGCTCGACAGCGTGCTCAGTCAGCGCGACGCCGATTGGGAAGCGCTGATCGTCGATGATGGGTCGAGCGACGAGACACCTGCACTGATCGACAACTACGCGCAGCGCGACCGGCGCTTCATCGCGCTGCGCAGCAGCGGCGTCGAAGGCGCCTCGGCAGCGCGCAACATCGGCCTGGCGCGTGCCTGCGGCCGGTACGTGGTCTTCCTCGACAGCGACGACTGGATCGAGCCCGCGTTTCTCGAACTCATGCATGCCGCGCTCGAAGCCGCCCCGGGCACGGCGGCTGCCTACTGCGACTACCAGCGTGTGATGCCCGACGGCGCGCTGGCGCCGGTGCACAGCGACCCGGAAGTCGCCCGGGCACCGTTCGACACCTTTGCACGGACCTGCGCGGTGGCGATCCACGCCGTGTTGATCGAGCGCGAGGTGGTGCTTCGCGCCGGCTGCTTCGACACATCGCTGCGCACCTGCGAGGACTGGGACCTGTGGCAGCGCGTGGCGCGCTCGGGCGGCCGCTGGGTGCATGTCGCCGAGCCTCTCGCCTTCTACCGCACGAGCGATCACTCGCTGTCGCAGGACGTGGAGCGCGTGCTGGCCGACGCGGCCGTTGTCATCCAGCGCGGCTTTGCGAACGACCCGCGCTTGTCAACCGCAGAACCCACGCACGCTGAAGGTGCATCGCGCGCCAATGGCGTCACTCCCGAACTGGCGCTGGCCTACTTCGCGCTGTGGTTTTGCGCCTTCGCTGCGGCGCGAGGTCACGATCAACCCAAGGTGCAGGATCTGCTCGATGCATTGCCGGCAGACAGCGAACAGGCGCCACACGTTGCCACCACCCTGCTCGATGGCGTGATGGTGGGCCTGCGCGCGGCGCCGCGCCAGTTGGCCGCCCGCTGGGCCGAGTTCGGGCCGCGCACCACGGCACTGATCGGCGCGCTCGGTGCGATCTGGAACGATACGACGGCGGCGCGGCGCACGCAGTACGCTTTTGAACGGCTGGTGCTGCAGCACGATGACCTCGCCGCACCGCGCCGCCTCACGCTGACGCTCGGCCTGCGAGTGGACCTGCGCCGCTTGAAGACCATCACACCACCCGACGGCATCGATCGCCTCTACGTCTACTGGTGCGACGGTGCTTCCGTGCTCGGCGTGGTCGAGCACGGCACGCTCGGCGCCATCGCCCCGCGCGAGTGGATCGAGCTGGCAGCGCAGTGCCTGGGGTGGAAGGCGGTGATGAGGCTGGCCGGCCCCACTGTGGCGCGCTCGATCACGCCGAGCCGGCTGGCCGCTGCCGCAAGGGCAGCACGCAGCCCGTTGCGCCGCTCGGCGTGGCGCGAGCACGGATGGCGCCCCCTGTTGAAGGCTGCCGCACGCAACGCTTTGGTCGCGGCCGCAGTGCCGGCGCCGAGCCAGGGCAGCCATCCCGGTGCAATCGAACGCTTGCGCGAACAGACCGATCGCGCGATGACGCAAGCCGCTGCGCGCACTGCCCCCCAGCGCCCGCGCGAGACCGGAGCGACCCAGGGCAAGGTAGCTGACGAGCGGCGAGCCTTTTGGGATGACTTCTTCCGCCAGTCCGATCCCTGGAACTACGGCTCGGCTTACGAACAGGAGAAGTACGCCTCTCAGCTCGAACTGCTGCCTGACGGCCCGATCGAGTGCGCGCTCGAATTGGCCTGCGCGGAAGG
>JANOEG010000703.1:0-1900 GCA_031413095.1 Burkholderiales bacterium
GTGGCGCGGCTCACGCGCGACGTCGGCGTGGCCGAGGAGTTGGCGGCCGATGCGCTCGTCGCTGCGCTCGAAAACTGGCCGAAGGACGGCGTGCCCGCCAACCCCGGCGCCTGGCTCACCACCACCGCCAAGCGCCGCGCGCTCGACCACCTTCGCCACCGTGCGATGGCCGCCGCCGAGCACGAAGCCCTGGCCCGCGACGACGAAGCCCGCGAGGCGCAGTTCGTGCCCAGCGTGATCGACACGCTGCTCGCCGCCGAAGCCGACCCAGTCGGCGACGACCTGCTGCGCCTGGTCTTCACCGCCTGCCACCCGGTGCTGTCGCGCGACGCGCAGGTGGCGCTGACGCTGAAGCTGGTCGGCGGCCTGGCCACCGACGAGATCGCGCGCGCCTTCCTCGTCCCCGAGGCGACGATGGCCCAGCGCATCGTGCGCGCCAAGCGCAGCCTCGCCGACGCGCGCGTGCCGTTCGAGCTGCCACCGCGCGAACAGTTGGGTGAACGCCTGACGGCCGTGCTCGAAGTGATCTACCTCGTCTTCAACGAAGGCTACGCGGCGACCAGCGGCGACGACTGGATGCGTCCGGCCTTGTGCGACGAGGCGCTGCGTCTGGCGCGCATGCTGTCGGCGTTGGCGCCGACCGAGCCCGAAGTGCACGGCCTGCAGGCGTTGCTCGAGATCCAGGCGTCGCGCGCTGCGGCACGCGTCGATGCGAAGGGCCAACCAGTGCTGCTGATGCAGCAAGACCGCGCGCGTTGGGACCGCCTGCTGATCCGCCGCGGCCTGGCGGCTCTGAACCAGGCCGAGCGCCTGGCCCAGCAGCGCACGCTCGGGCCCTATGCGCTGCAGGCGGCGATTGCCGCCTGCCACGCCCGCGCCGCGCGCGCGCAAGACACCGACTGGGCGCTCATCTGCGCTCTCTACGACGCGCTGCTCACAGTCCAGCCGTCGCCGGTGGTCGAGCTCAACCGCGCCGTCGCGATCAGCCAGGCCCACGGGCCCGCTGCCGCACTGCCGCTCGTGCAAGCATTGCAAGCCCAACCCCAACTCGCCAAGTACCACCTGCTGCCCAGCGTGCACGCCGACCTGCTGGCCCGCCTGGGCCGCCACGACGAAGCGCGCGCGATGTGGCAATCCGCGGCCGACCTGACCCGCAACGCCCGCGAGCGCGAGCTGCTGCTCGACCGCGTGCACAACCCCCTGCCTGAAGGAGGCAAGTCATGAGCGTTTATGTCGATGGTTTCGTGATCCCGGTGCCGAAGAAGAACCTGGCGGCCTACCGCCGCATGGCACGCAAGTACGACGCGCTGTGGATCAAGTACGGCGCGCTCGAAGCCCACGAGTGCGTGGCCGACGATGTGAAGCCCGGCAAGCTGACCTCGTTTCCGCAGGCGGTGAAGTTGAAGCCGACCGAAGTGGTGGTCTTCTCGTGGATCGTCTACAAATCGCGCCGCCACCGCGACGCCGTCAACAAGAAGGTGATGGCCGATCCGGCGATGGCCGACATGAACCCGAAGTCGATGCCGTTCGACGGCAAGCGCATGTTCTGGGGCGGCTTCAAGGAGATCGTCGGCCTGAAGGCCTGACGGGGCGCAGCGCGCGGGCGGGTAGCATCGCGGCGCCCACAACGCCTGCCTGCTGCCCACGCCATGTCGAACCCGCTGAAACTGCACGGCATCGTGCCGCCCGTCGTCACACCCTACACCGCCGACGGCGGCATCGACACGAAGAGCCTGCGGCGCGTGATCCGCCACCTGCTCGACGGCGGCGTGCACGGTCTGTTAATGCTCGGCACGACCAGCGAGTGCGTGTTCCTCAATGCGCGGCAGTCTCGGCCACGCGGCGATGCACGCGGTCCAGCGCGTAGAACGCCAGGCCGAGCAACGCGCCGAGCTGGCGC
>JANOEG010000704.1:0-4144 GCA_031413095.1 Burkholderiales bacterium
TAAGCGCCTGCCCAGGCTCACGAGCGCATCGGCGTCGAGCGCCAGCCCGCGCACGAGTGTCACCGTCTTGCCGCCACGTCCTTTGCTTTCGCGGCTGACGCGCACGACGCCGTCGCCGGTTGCCGCACGCGGTGGTTTGCCGCAGATGCACGCCGTCAGCGCTTGACGACACACCGGGCACATGCGCCCACTGTCGGTGGAATAGACGAGCCCGCCTTGCGTTGGCTTGCGCATCCCGAGCCCGCTAGCCAAAGACCTGGCTGAGCGCGCGTCCGAACGCGGCGGCATCGGTCAACAACACGAAGACCACACCGGCCAATGCGCCGGACAAGTGCGCGTCATGGTTGATGCGCCCCCGCGCCGGTTGGCGTGAGGCGTAGAACGTGAACGCAAGGTAGAGAAGTGCAAACAGCGGCGCCGGAATCGACAGCGGAATCGGGAAGATGATGATCGACTGCGACGGCGTGTAGACGATCGACGCGAACAACACCGCCAGGATGGCTCCCGACGCACCCAGGCTCGCGTAGTCGGGCTGCTGACGGTGGGCCCACCACGTGCCGGCCGCACTGAGCAGCAACCCGAACGCATACAGCGCCACGAACGTGCCGGTGCCGATCACGCGCTCCAGAGAAAATCCAAAGGCCCAGAACGTGAAGGCGTTGAACAGCAGGTGCGGCAGGTCGGCATGCAGGAAGCCGCTCGTGATGACGGTGACCCACTGCTGGCGCCGCAGCAGCCAGTAGGGGCGCAGCAGATGGCGGTCGAGGATCTGCGGCGCCGCGTAGAGCGCGACTAGGCTGGCGACGAGCATCAGCGCAAGGATTGCGGCGGCGGCAGGAGCGCCTTGGGTCAGCGTCGTCAGGACTTCCATGTGCGCAGAGTATCCATGGGCCGGGAAGTGCATCGGCCGTGTCTGCGGCGGCGCGCTGACGCAAAGGCTGCGCTTTCGCCCTTCTCAACGAAGGAGTGAAACGCCCGCTTCAGCGGTCACCTGCCTGCGCTGTGCACCACCGATCCAGCGCGCGACCGTGGCCTGCAATGACGTGGCCAGCACCGGCTTGGTCAGGAAGTCGTTCATGCCGGCGGCCAGGCACGCCGCGCGGTCTTCGGCAAAGGCGTTGGCCGTCAGCGCCACGATCGGCACCACCTTGCCCACGCTGCCGACGGCGCCGCCGCGCAGGCGGCGCGTGACCTCGAGCCCGTCCATGTCGGGCATCTGCCAATCCATCAGCACCAGGTCGAACGCTTGTCGCGACAGGTGCTCCAACGCGCTCGCGCCGTCGGTGGCCACGCAGGTCAGGTAGCCGGCGTTTTCCAACATCGTGCAGACGATGGTCTGATTGACGACATCGTCTTCGACCACCAGGATCTGCTTAAGACGGGAGCGCTGCACCGGCGTCAGCGGTGTGATCGGCGGCGGCGCGACGCAGCGTGCACCGGCCAGCGCGCCGAAGCGGCTGACCAACGCCGCGCGCAGCACCGGCTTGATGACATTGCGCGAGACGTGGAAGCGCTGTCGCATGGCCTCGGACTCGTGCGATTCGCCGGCGCACATGCCGATCACCCGCCGTGGGTCGAAGCGGTCGACGCTGGCTTCGAAGAAACCACGGCTGTCGTCGCTGTCCAGCGCCACCAGCAGCCAGGGCGTCTCGGCCACCGCGGGTTGTGCCGACATCCAGTCGCGCAACTCGGGCGGCGTTCGGCAGCGCAGCGCGTGGCAGCCAAGGTGGGCAAGCTGCGAGGCCAGGGCTTCGGCGCTGGCATCGTCGGGTTCGAAGAAGACCACCGTATGACCGAGCGCGGCGGCGCCTCGGCGCCGGGCTGCGTCGCCGCGGGCAGCGCCAACGAGATCGTGAAGGTCGAACCGACGCCGAGTTGGCTGTGCACGCCGATCTGCCCGCCCATCGCCTCGACCAGCTGGCGCGAAATGGCCAGACTGAGGCCGGTGCCGCCAAAGCGGCGGTTGGCGCTGTCGTCGGCCTGCCGGAACGGTTCGAAGATCTGGGCCAGCGATGCCGGGCCGATGCCGATGCCGGTGTCGGTGACGCTGATGACGAGGCCGTTGGCGTCGTCACCCGGCTGCACGCGCAGCACGACCTGGCCCTGCAGCGTGAACTTGAGGGAGTTGCCGAGTACGTTGAGCAACACCTGACGCAAACGCATGGGATCGCCGCGCCGCCAGGACGCCACCCGCGGATCGATGATGCAGGCCACTTCGAGCCGCTTGACGTGGGCCGTGACCGAGGCAGTCGCCATGGCGGCCTCGATGCAATCGATCAGGTTGAAGTCTTCGATCGACAGTTCGAGCGCGCCGGACTCGATGCGCGACAGGGCGAGGATGTTCTCGATCAGCCCGAGCAGCTTGGTGCCGCCGCTGTGGATGGCCGAAACGAGATAGTCCTGGCGGTCGGCGGACCCCTGGCCGTCTTCCAGCAACTGGGCTGCGCCGATCACCGCGTTCAGCGGCGTGCGCAGCTCGTGGCTCATGTTGGCGAGGAAGCGCGTCTTGGCGATCGACGCCGCTTCGGCGCGCTCCTTCTCGCGCTGCAAGGCAAACGTGCGGTTGGCGACGCGCTGTTCGAGCTCCTGGTTGGCGTCAAGCAGAGCTTGCCCACGCCGACGGATTTCATCGAGCATGCCGTTGAAGGCATTGACCGCGGCGCCGACCTCATCGGAGCCGCCGGCCGGCAGGCGCTGGCTGTAGTCGTGGCTGTTCGTGATCGTGCCGGCGGCCTGGGCCAGCGTTGCGATCGGTTGCACGATGCCGTGCGCGATGCGCTGGGCCAGCAGCACCGAGGCGGCGAATCCGGCCAGGCTGCCCAGGGCAATCGCCAGCAACGCGATGGCCAGTGCCTGCCACAAGCGGCCGAGCTGGTTCACGAGCACCAGCTGGCCGACCAGCAGGCCGTCGGTCGTGACCGTTTCGCTGACAACAAGGTGGCCCGATGCAAAGCTGCCGCCGGGCGCACCGGGCTGCAGCGGCACATCCGTGCCGTAGGCGCCGAGCAGACGGCCATCGCTACCGTAGACCCAGGCCCCGCTGACCTGCGGCCGCGCCCGCAGCAGGGCCAACGCATCGGCAATGCCCTTGCGATCGTCGAAGGCCAGCGGTGCTTGGAGCGCGAACGAGAGCGTGCGGCTGATCTCGGTGCTCTCCTCGCGCGCGCGGCTTTCCTGCCACCACCAGCCGGTGCCGACCACCGCCAGCATGCAGAGCAGCGCCGTCAGACCGGCGCAGAAGGCGATCAGGCGCGACAGGCGTCGGCGCAGCGTGACGGTCTTGTGGGTGGCCAGCATGAGGTGCGCCGCGTCAGTCGCGCAGCTGGCGTGCCAGCTTCAAGACCTGGCTGCTCAGGCCCAGGTTGGCGGTGCGCAGGGCCGCGAGGTTGACGTCGAAACGCAGCGCGTCGTTGACGTTGACGAGCTCGACCATGCCCCCTTGCAGTGCAAAACCATCGACAGCGCCGACCACGAGCGCTGCGCTGCCGGCGGCAGAAGCGATGGCTTCGGCAGAGCTGCGCGCGGCCGTGGCATCGACGAAGACGACGTTGCACGGCGCCGACGCGGGTGCCGGATTGGGCACGATGGCGACCACCCGCCCGCCGGACGGTTCGCCGGCGTGGCGCGAGAACGCCAGGCCGACCGTCGGGCTGTTGTGGAACACGCACAGGCGCAGCCCCGCGCCTTCGGCCGCCAGCGCACCTGCTGGCCATTGCACGAAGCGCGACAGCATCACCGTGAACTTGGCCTTCGCCGCCGCGTCGCCATTGGCGCCCTGGGCCTGCGCCAGGCTCGAAGTGCAGAGCAGCGCCCACCCCAACAGGAGTGCGCCGGCGCGACGCCTGCCCGGCCCGAGGATCGTCGCAGAGCTCATGCTCAGAACACCCAGGCGAGCTGCACGCGCCAGGCTCGGCCGTCCTGGGCGATTGCGTCCTGAAGGTGCTCGGGGCCGCCCGGATCGGCGTGACGGCGACCGGTCAGGTTGTACAGGCCGACGCCGAGTGACCACGGCTGCCCGGTCGGTGCGTGCGTGAGCTGGGCATTGAGCCGCACGTACGCTGCGAGGCGCGGGGGGGGGGGGGGGGGGGGGGGGCCGCCGCGCCCCCCGGGGGGGGCGCGCGCCGCCCCCGCCCCCGCGGCGGGG
>JANOEG010000705.1:0-10050 GCA_031413095.1 Burkholderiales bacterium
CCGGCGTGGACACTGTGGCATCGAGTGACTGAGCCAGGCTGGCTGCGCTGTCGGCCACCGGATCGCAGACATAGCGCAGGGTCACGCCGGGCAGCGCAGCGAGGTTGCCGGCGTGGATGCGGCCGATGCGGCCGGCGCCGAACACGGCGACGTTGTGGGTCATGGCAGGGCGCTCCGATATCGGGATCGTGCGCATGTTGCACCGAGTGTTCACGCGCACACAATCGCGGCATGCCCCTACATTTCCCAACTGGTCGCCGTTTCGACATCGCCTGCCTCGGCCGCCTCGCCGTCGATCTGTACGCGCAGCAGGTCGGCGCGCGGCTCGAAGATGTGTCGAGCTTTGCCAAGTACCTGGGCGGCAGCTCGGCCAACATCGCTTTCGGCGCCGCGCGGCTGGGCCTGCGCGCAGCGATGGTGTCTCGCGTCGGCGACGAGCAGATGGGGCGGTATCTGATCGAGACCTTGCAGCGTGAAGGGTGCGACACGTCGCAGGTGCAGGTCGATTCGGAGCGCCTCACCGGCCTCGTGCTGCTCGGCCTCAAGGACCGCGACACCTTTCCGCTGCTGTTCGTGCGTGAGAACTGCGCCGACATGGCGGTCGAAGCGTCGCGCATCGATGAGAACTTCATTGCCGGCTGCCGCGCGCTGCTGATCACCGGCACGCACCTGTCCACGCCGACCGTGCGCGCGGCGTCCATCGCTGCCTTGGGGTTTGCGGGCAAGCACGGCACGACGCGCGTGCTCGACATCGACTACCGGCCCGTGCTTTGGGGTTTGACGAAACGCGGCGAAGGCGCAAACCGCTTCGTCGCCGACGCGGCGGTCACCGAGCGCCTGCAAGCCGTGCTGCCGCAGTTCGAGTTGCTGATCGGCACCGAAGAAGAGTTCCGGATCGCGGGCGGTGTCGCTGGCGATCTCCTGGCGAATCTGCGTCGCGTACGCGAGGTCACGCCCGCGGCGATGGTGGTCAAGCTCGGCGCCAAGGGCTGCTGCTTCATCGATGGTGCGGTGCCGTCGCGGCTCGACGACGCGCCGACGGCGGTCGGTGAACGTATCGAGGTCTTCAACGTGCTCGGCGCCGGCGATGCGTTCGCGTCGGGTTTGATGAAGGGCCTGCTCGACGGCCTCGACTTCCACGGCGCCGCGCGCATCGCGAATGCGTGCGGCGCGATCGTGGTTTCTCGTCACGCCTGTGCGCCCGCCATGCCGACGCCCGCCGAACTCGACCACTGGTTCAGCGGCCAGCGCGTGCCCAAGGTCGATGCCGACCCGGTGCTCGCGCATCTGCACCGCGTGACGGCGTCGCGGCCGGCGTGGCCCGAGGTCAATGTGATGGCCTTCGACCACCGCTCGCAGTTCGAAGCGATGGCGCGCGAGGCCGGCGCGTCAGTGTCGAGGCTGCCGGTGTTGAAGTCATTGCTGTTGAAGGCGGCCGAGCAGGTCGAAACCCAGCAAGGCTTGCAAGGTCGCATCGGGGTGCTGATCGACGGCCGCTGGGGCTTCGACGCACTGTGCGCCGCCACCGGCCGTGGCTGGTGGGTTGGGCGGCCGGTCGAACAGCCGGGCTCACGGCCGCTGGCCTTCGACGGCACACGCTCGATCGGCACATCGTTGATCGAGTGGCCGCGCGAGCAGGTCGTCAAGTGCCTCGTCGCCTATCACCCGGACGACGAGGCGACGCTGCGCGTGGCTCAGGAAGAGCGTGTGCTCGAACTCTGGCAGGCCACACGGGCGAGTGGGCATGAGCTGCTGCTCGAGATCATTCCGCCGAACTCCAGTGATGAAACCGTGCTGCGTTCGGTCAAGCGTTTCTACAACCTCGGCGTGAAGCCGGAATGGTGGAAGCTGGCGCCGATGCAGGCCGCGTCGTGGGACGCTGTGGGCGCGCTGATTGCGGAGCGTGACCCGCATTGCCGCGGCGTCGTGCTGCTCGGCCTGAACCAGCCGATGGAGCGCTTGATCGACGGCTTTTCCGCAGCCACGCACCCGATCGTTCGCGGCTTCATGGTCGGCCGCACGATCTGGGGCGAGGCCAGCCGCGAGTGGCTCGCCGGCACGATCGACGACGCGGTGCTGGTCGATCGTACGGCGTCGCGCTTCGGTCAACTGGTGCAGGCGTGGCGCCAAACGAGGAGCAACACGCGATGACGACGACCACGGTGCGCCTGACGATGGCGCAGGCCCTCGTCGCCCATCTCGCTGCGCTGCGCATCGAGCATGACGACGGCAGCGTCGAGCCTTACTGCGCGGGCGTGTGGGCGATCTTCGGTCATGGCAACGTGGCCGGCCTCGGCGAAGCGCTGGCGCAGCATCGCGACAAGCTGCCGACCTACCGTGCCCACAACGAACAGGCGATGGCGCATGCAGCGATTGCTTTCGCGAAGGCGAAATTCCGCCAGCGCATCATGGCCGTCACCACATCGATCGGCCCCGGCGCGACGAATCTGTTGACCGCTGCCGCGCTGGCGCACGTGAACCGCTTGCCGGTGCTGCTGCTGCCCGGCGACGTGTTCGCCTCGCGCACGCCCGACCCGGTGCTGCAGCAGGTCGAGGACTTCGCGGCCGGCGACATCAGCGCCAACGATGCGTTTCGTCCGCTCGTGCGCTACTTCGACCGCATCACGCGGCCCGAGCAGATCTTGTCTGCATTGCCGCGCGCGATCCAGGTCATGACCGATCCGGCCACCTGCGGCCCGGTGTGCCTTGCGCTGCCGCAGGACGTGCAGGCGATGGCCTTCGATTGCCCCGTGTCGTTCCTCAAGCCAGCGCCGCTGCGCATTCGTCGGCCACTACCGGATGCGCGCGAGCTCGATGCGGCGATGGCGTTGCTGCGCGCCAGCAAGCGCCCGCTGATCGTCGCCGGCGGCGGCGTGCTCTACAGCAAGGCTGCAACGACGCTGACGGCTTTCGCTCAGTGGCACAAGGTACCGATCGCGGAGACTCAGGCCGGCAAGGGATCAGTGGCCTGGAACCATCCCTTCAATGTCGGCGCGATCGGTGTCACCGGCTCGCCGGCTGCGAACGCACTGGCGGCGCAGGCCGACCTCATCATTGCGGTAGGGACACGCCTACAGGACTTCACGACCGGCTCGCACGCGCTGTTTGCTCATGCAAAAGTGCTGGCTATCAATGTGCAGCCGATGGATGCAGCCAAGATGCAAGCTCAGTCGCTGGTGGCGGACGCGCATGCGGCTCTTCGTGAGCTGCACATGGACGACTGGAAGGCAGACCCAGACTGGATCGAGCGCGCGCGCGCGTTGGCCAAACAATGGAACGAGCGTGTAACCACACTGACGACCGCTGCGGTGCCTGAAGGCGAACTGCCCTACGACGCCGAGGTCATCGGCGCGGTGCGCGTCTCGGCCGCCGACTCGGCAGGCCACGACATCGTCGTCTGTGCCGCCGGCACGCTCCCGGCCGAGCTGCACAAACTCTGGCGAACCTCGATGCCCGGCGGCTACCACGTCGAGTACGGCTACTCGTGCATGGGCTACGAAATCGCGGGCGCGCTGGGCGTCAAGCTGGCGCAACCCGAGCGCGAAGTGATCGTGATGGTCGGTGACGGTTCGTACCTGATGCTCAATTCCGAGATCGCGACCTCGGTGATGTTGAAGCTGAAGATCATCGTTGTCGTGCTCGACAACCGCGGCTACGGCTGCATTCAGCGCCTGCAACTGGCCAGCGGCAGCCCGCGCTTCAACAACTTGCTGGAAGACTGCGGCGAGCCGGTGGCGATCGACTTCGCGGCGCATGCGGCGAGCCTCGGTGCGACGGCCGTGCATGTGAAGGACATCGCCGAGTTGAAGAGCGCCATGCGCGCGGCGCGCGAAGCCATCAGCACGCAGGTGATCGTCATCGACACCACGCCCTGGCGCACGACCGACGACGGTGGCGCGTGGTGGGAAGTGGCAATTCCCGAAGTCTCGCCGCGCGCCGAAGTGCGCGTGGCGCGTGAGCAGTACGAGGCTGGAAAACAGAGGCAACGGTCATGACCTGGAACGTGCGCATCGGCGTCAATCCGCTCTCCTGGATGAACGACGACCTGCCGTCGCTCGGCGGAGAAACCGCGCTCGAAACTGCGCTCGCCGAAGGCAAGGAGATCGGCTACGCCGGCTTCGAGCTGGGCAACAAGTTTCCGAAAGACGGGCCGGCGCTCAAAGCCAAGTTGGGTGAGTTCGGCCTGGCCTGCGTCTCGGGCTGGTACTCGGGCGAGTTGGCGCGTGGTTCGGTTGACGATGAAAAAGTGCGTTGCCATGCGCACGTGGACAAGCTGCGCTTCAATGGCGTCAAGGTCGTTGTCTATGGCGAAGTGGCCGACACGGTCCAGGGCCAGATCGACACGCCGCTTGACCAGCGTCCACGTTTCGCCAACGACGCGCAGTGGCGCGCGTATGCCGAGCGCCTCAACGCCTTCGGCGCGCACTTGAAAGCCACCTACGGCGTCACGCTCGCGTACCACCACCACATGGGCGCGTATGTCGAGTCACCGGACGACATAGACCGCCTGATGGCGCTCACCGACCCGGCCTGCGTCGGCCTCCTGTTCGACACCGGCCACGCTTACTACGGCGGCGCGACCGATCCGAACGCGCTGCTCGCCAAGCACGCCCAGCGCGTCGTGCATGTGCATTGCAAGGACGTGCGTCCTGCCCTGATTGCCAAGGCGCGCAACGACGGCTGGAGTTTTCTGACCGGTGTGCTCGCTGGTACCTTCACCGTGCCCGGCGACGGCGTGATCGACTACGACGCGGTGCTGTCGACTCTGCACCGCGCGGGCTACGAAGGCTGGCTCGTCGTCGAGGCCGAGCAGGACCCGGCGGTGGCGCCGAGCTATGCGTACGCGAAGAAAGGCTACGAGACGCTGAAGCGCATCGTGGACAAACTGTCATGACGAGCCCGCTGCTGGCCAAGGCACGGCGCGACGGCCGTGAGATCGTGACCGTCACGCCCGAGCGCGCCGGTTGGACGCATGTCGGTTTTCGCGCGCTGCGTCTCGCCGCTGGCGACAGCGAGGCGCTCGACACCGCCGCGCGCGAACTGTGCGTCGTCGTGCTCGCGGGCAAAGTCGATGTGCAAGCCGGCGGCCAATCGTTCGCCAACCTCGGCACGCGCACGCAGGTCTTCGATGACTGCGCACCTGACGCGGTGTACGTGCCATCGAACCAGCACGTCACGATCCGCGCCACTGCAGACGCCGAAGTCGCGCTGTGCAGCGCGCCCTGCGACACCGCGCCGCGCCAGATCAAACGCCTCGACCCCGCATCGATGCGCCGCAGCACCCGCGGCCAGGGCAGCAACATGCGCTACATCTGCGACGTGCTGCCGCACGACGACCCGACCGCGGCGCACCTGCTCGTTGTCGAGGTGCGCACCCCCGGCGGCCATTCGTCGAGCTACCCACCGCACAAGCACGACAGCGAAGCGCCGCCCACCGAGACGCAGCTCGAAGAGACCTACTACCACCGCCTGAACCCGCCGCAGGGCTTCGCCTTCCAGCGCGTCTACACCGACGACCGCAGCCTCGACGAATCGATGGCGGTCGAGAACCACGACGTGGTCATGGTGCCGCGCGGCTACCACCCGGTGGTCGTGCCGCACGGCTACGACTCGTATTACCTGAACGTGATGGCGGGGCCGCAGCGGCTCTGGGTCTTTCGCAACGACCCGGTGCATGAGTGGATGCTGACTTCACCGCCGCGCGGCTGAACTCACACGGCGACGGCGTTGCGCTCGGCGTGTTTCGCCACCCATGCGCCGAAGGCGTCGAAGGGCAGCGGCTTGGCGAAGTGATAACCCTGCGCGTCGTCGCAGCCGAGCGTCTGCAACTGCTTCAGGATCGACGCGTTCTCCACGCCTTCGGCAACGACCGACAGGCCGAGCGCATGCGCCAGATCGACGGTCGAGCGCACGATCTTGGCGTCGCTGGCGTCGCGCTCCATCGCCATGACAAAACTCTTGTCGATCTTCAGTTCGTGCACCGGCAGCCGCTTCAGGTAGGCGAGCGATGAGTACCCGGTGCCGAAGTCGTCGATCGACAGCTTGAAGCCGCGCTCGGCGAGGCGCTGCAGCGTCGCTTCAGCGCGCTCGGGGTCGTCCATGATGGCGCTCTCGGTGATCTCCAGGCACAGCCGCGACGCCGTGGCGCGGTGGCGCTTCAGCAGCGCGTCGAGTTTGTCGGGCAGCTCGGTGTCGAGCAGGTCGCGCGTCGACAGGTTGATGGCGACGCGGGCGACGCCCATCGCCGTCAACGCCGATTGCCGCTGCGCCACTTCGGCGAACATCCACAGCGTGAGCTGGCGGATGAAGCCGGTCTGTTCGGCGAATGGAATGAAGTCCATCGGCGGGATCAAACCGCGCGTCGGATGCTGCCAGCGCACGAGCGCTTCGGCGCCGCACAGCGCGCCGCTGGCCACATCCACTTTGGGTTGCAGGAACAAGCGCAACTGCCCCTCTTCGACCGCCTGTCGCAGCTCGGTGAGCAGCGACAGGTTCTGCGCGCTCGCGCTGTCGAGCGACGCTTCATAAACCTGCGCGCCGGCGGTGCGGCGCTTGGCGGCGTACATCGCCACCTCGGCTCGCGACAGCAGCGTGTCGCCGTCGGGGCCGTGCGCCGGCCACAAAGCGATGCCCAGGCCGGCGCTCAGATCGACCGTGTGGTCGTCGAGCTGTAGCGGCTTCTCGAAGGCTGCGGTGATGCGCGCCGCCACGTCCTGCGCCAGCGTCGCATCGGCGCCTGGCAGCAGCAGCGCAAACTCGTCGCCGGACAGGCGGGCGATCGTGTCCACATCGCGGACCACGCTGCGCAACCGTTCGGCCACGCCTTGCAGCAGGCGGTCGCCCGACGCGTAGCCGAGCACGTCGTTGACGTGCTTGAAACGGTCGAGGTCGAGCATGATCACGGCCAGGCTGCAGGCGGCATCGGTTTGCGTCGCTGCGAGCACGGTGTCGCGGAACTGCACGCGGTTGGGTAACCCGGTCAGTCGGTCCCAATACGCGAGCTGGCGAATCTCTTGCTGCTGCGCACCGATGTTCAGTCGCATGTGGTCGAAGGCGCGCGCCAGGTCGCCGACTTCGCCGCGCTCTGCCGTGTGCGCAATCGGTGCGCCGTACTCGCCGCGGCCCAGGCGCACGCTGGCGTGCACGAGAGCGCGCAGCGGCCGCGTGACGTGGCCGGCGGTCCAGGCGCTGCCCACACCGAACAGCCCGACGCCGAGCAGCGTCAGCAAGGCCAGGGTCCATTGCAGCGCGCGGTAAGGCGACACCGCCTCGTCGATCGAGCCGGCGAGCAGCAACACCACGCGCCCTTGCGCGTTCGACGACACCGCCACCGACCGCAGCAGGTAGGGCGCGTCGCCGAGCGCGGCTTCGGACACAGGCTGAGCAGCGTCAGCCGCCTGCAGGCTCACCAACATGTCGGAGGCCAGGGGCGCGGCGAGGCTGGTGTGCAAAACCTGCCCCGGCGTCTCCTTGGCCATGGCCACCAGCACCCCGTGCAGACCGGAGACGGCATGCAGTTCATCGATCGGCCCGCGGTCGAGCTCGAAGCCCATCGCCACCCAGCCGATCACCAGCGGTGCACGCACCGGCACCATGATGAACTGATAGGGCCGCGCACCGACCATCGCGATGGCGGAGCCTTCCTTGGCGAGTTGCGGCGCGATCTTGCCGAGCACGGCCGTGGCCGGACGCAAGGCTGCGTCGTCGCCGTGGGACACGGTGCGAACGGCCAGGCCGGTGTCGAGCAAGGCGGTCAGGCCGGCGTCGATGCGCGCGCCGTGGTTGTCGAGGGCGGAGAGGATCGTCTCTTCGTCGCCGCTGCCGATGGCCGATCGAAAACCGTAGTCCGCGGCCAGCAGCGCGGCGCCTTGGCCAAGCTTGACGGCGCGCTGTTCGAGGAGGCGCGCCCAGATGCGCTCGCTCACCGCCAGCCGCTCAGCGAGCTGCGCGCGCGCGTTGGCATCGACGCCACCGCGAATCACCGCCAGGCCAACGAGCTGCAGCGCCAGCAGCAGCAGCAACGACGGCACCACCATGCGCGTGGACAGCCGCCAGCCGTCGAACAGCGATCGTTTGTCGGGTTCAGTCATGTTTGGAGCGCGGGCAGCTTCACCACCGCTCGCGTGCCCGCAGGCTCCACCGTCAACGCCTGTTCGATCGGCGTGGCGCCGACGGGCATGCCGGCATGCCAGGCGCGCAGCGTGTAGCGGCCCGGCGGTGCGGCAGCGCCGGCCCAGCGCCCGGCGTCGTCGGTGCGGCCGAACCAGGGCGTGTCGACGATGACGATCCACGCCGCCATCTGGTCATGGATGTTGCAGCCGACCACCGCGATGCCGGGCTGGTCGAAGACCACCGGCGCCGCCGGTGTGCCAACGTACAGCTTGATCTCGAAGCGCTTGACTGGCGAGAACGAATAGACATGGTGGCGCACCGTGTCGCGGTTCGGAAACGTCACCGCCGTGCCGACCGTGACCACGCTCACCGCCGGCACGAAACGCCGTTCGGCCTGGGCCACCTCTGCAGCGGTCAGCGGTCGCACCTGCTCGCGCGCCTGCGGCGAGTCGAGGAAGACGACGGCGCCGTTCACTGGCTTGCCGGCTGCGTCGGTGACGCGAATGTCGAGCGGCGACGCCACCGCCGCCGCGCCCGTGTTCACGGGCAGCAATGACAGCATCGGCGCGCCTGCACACAGGCCCAGCAAGCTTCGGCGGTGAATCAGTGCAGGTGCGGTCACGGCTCGATGGCCAGACCCGCCAGCGCGCGTCCGTCGGCGACGCGGCCGATCACCGTGGCGCGGCCGGTGGCGAGATCGATCAGGTGCAGATGCGTCACGCCGCCGCGGCGCATCGCCGCCAGCGCGGTGTTGCTGACATCGGCAATATCGAACGCTGCGTTGTCCACCGCGCCCACGCCCAGTGCACCGACCGTGGCCAGCAGGCCGGTATTGGGCGAGACGAAGGGTTGTGCGCCTTCGATCGACCCCTGGCGCACCAGCGTGCCGCGGGCTACGTCGATAGCGTAGTTGGTGGTCAGCTTGCTGTCGTTCTTGTTGTACGTGTAGGCGGCGCCACCGGCGCGCGCGGGTACACCGGCGGCTGTGTCGCCGTCGGCATAGCGCAAGGCCGGATCTTCGGCGGCGAGCGCACCGCTGTCGGGATGCAGGCGCAGGTTGCGCCCGCTGGCCGTGACGACGCGGATGCGGTCGGCGGCGGGGTTGAAGTCGAAGCCCACGGCCTGGTCGCCCGCCGCCAGCGCCACGCCTGGGCCGACGGCGGTCAGCGTGCCGCTGGTGGTGTCGAGCGTGTACAGCCTTCCACGCGCAGACAGCGCAAACAGCACGCCGCGCGACATGCGGAAGTCGATGCCGACCAGGCGGTCGCCGCTGTCGAGCCCGCTGATGGTGGTGCGCGAGAGCACGCGCGACGGCTGGCCGGCGTTGAAGCGGATCAGCTCGCCCGCTCCTGTGGCGGCAAAGGCGATCTCCTTGCGCGGCGGGCCTTCGGGCGGCTCCATGGAAACGCAGGCGGCGAGGGCGAATGGGGTGGCGAGCAGCGCAAGGCGTGAACTCAAGGCAGCGAAGAGAGACATCGTGGAACAGCACCTCTGGCAATGAAAAAATGCAGGCGCAACCCACAGTGCGGATGGCCTACAGCAGATTACGTCGCCGCGCCGGTGCTCTTGAGGAAAGACTTCACGCCGCTCGCGAGCGCGCGCGCCGCGACGCCACGCAGCGCTGCCGGGCGTCGAAGAATCGCTGGAAAAGCGGGCTGAACGGCTGGAGGGGCCAGGTCACGACCCGTAGCCAGGACCTCGTGCCAGCCGGATCGCGCCCCGATGCAGTTCGTCGGGGTTCACCTCGACGCCACCGCGCGTGATCCGCAAGCGCCCGTCGTCGCGCATCGCCGCAGCCACCTCGCGCACCTGCGGCATTAGCGCCCGCCACGCCGCTTCATCGGCCTGCAAAGCACGCGCCACCTCGGACGGGCAGATCGACGAGTCAGGCGAGCGGCGTGACAACTGGCGCAGGATTTCTTGTGCGATGCCCTGGTC
>JANOEG010000706.1:0-2590 GCA_031413095.1 Burkholderiales bacterium
GAGCGCGTCGAACGCTCGCTGACGCTGCTCGAACGCCTGGCCGCGCATGTGGCGCAGCACGGCGCCGACGCGCAAGCGCAAGACGCGGCGCGCGATGTGCTGCGCTACTTCGACATCGCCGCGCCGCTGCACCACGAGGACGAGGAGCGGCATGTGCTGCCCGCGCTGAAGGCACAAGGTCAAGGCGCGCTCGCCGGCCGCATCGCCGCCGATCATGTGGCGATGAGTGCCGCCTGGCAGTCGCTGCGGCCGGGGCTGCTGGCGATCGGGCAGGGCGATGCGTCCCTCGTCATGCCGGACCTGCCTCGGGTCATGGCGCTGTACCGCGAACACATCGCGCTCGAAGAAGGTTCGGCGTTCACGCGCGCGCAGTCGATGCTCGATGCTGCGGCACAACTCGCGATGGGCCGCGAGATGGCGCAGCGCCGCGGTGTCATCGCCTAGCACCCGTTTGCGCTGCTGGGGGGCTCGCGCCGGGCCGTTCAGCGCGGCGAAGCCTCTTGCAAACCCTGCTCCATGCCGTAGCGGATCAGTGCGGCCATCGACGGCAGTTGCAGCTTGTCCTGGATGCGGCGCTTGTGCGTGCTGATGGTCTTGATCGACAGGTGCAGTTCCTCGGCGATGTCGCACAGGCGCTGCCCGGCAACGATGCGGCGCAGCACGTCGAGTTCGCGGTTCGACAGCTGGGCGTGGCGCGGCACCGCCTGCGCGCTGTTCAGGCTCTGCACCACACGCTCGGCCAGGCTGGTCGTCACGTAGGCGCCACCCCCGGCGACCTTGGTCACCGCGTCCACGAGTTCGGCCGGGGCGCGGTCCTTGGTCACGTAGCCATGCGCGCCGGCCTGGAAGGCACGCAGTGCGTACTGTTCTTCGGCATGCATCGACAGCACGAGCACGCGCAGCCGCGGAAAGTCCTTGCGCAGGCGGGCGATCAGGTCCAGGCCGCTCATGCCCGGCATCGACAGATCGACGATGGCCAGGCCCGCGTCGTTGCGGCGCAGCCATTCGAGCGCCTGAAAGCCGCTCGTCGCTTCGGCCACCTGCCAGCCGCGGCCGGTGCCTTCGAGGATGCGCACCAAGCCCTCGCGGACGATGGCGTGGTCGTCGACGATCAGGATGCGCAAGGCCATGGGCTTCGTCATGCCGCCTCCGTCGCCGAAGGCGGGTGAGACGGCAGGCGGACGGTCAGCGTCGTGCCGCCTTGTGGCTGGCGCTGGATGTCGATCTGCCCGCCGAGCAGGTGAGCGCGCTCGCGCAAGCCCATCAGGCCGAACGAGCCGGCGCGCTGCAACGCCTGCTCGGGCAGGCCCACGCCATCGTCGGCCACCGTCAGCACGAGATCGCCATCGTGCGCTTGCAGTGCCACGTCCACCGATTGCGCCTGCGCGTGCCGGGCCACATTGGTCAGCGCCTCCTGCACCATGCGGTACAGCGCCGTGGCCACGCGCTGGGCCACTGCCGGCTCTTCCAGCGGCAGCCGCGTGTGCACCGCGATGCCCATGCGCCGCGAGGCGTCGCGCGCCAGCCATTCGATGGCGGCGATGAGGCCTAGGTCATCGAGCATCAGCGGCCGCAGATCGCTGGCGATGCGGCGCACCGAGGCCAACGTGTCGTCGAGCATGGCCTGCATGCCGCCAACGCGCGGATCGCTGTCGGGCAGCCTGGCTTGCGCGGCGAGCGTGGCCAGATCGATCTTCAACGCGGTCAGGCGCTGGCCGAGTTCGTCGTGCAGCTCGCGGGCGATGCGCCGGCGTTCTTCTTCGCGCGCCTCGACGACGCTGGCCGAAAGCTCGCGCAGATCGCGCTGCGAGCGCTGCAGATCGGCGGCCTCGCGCTGGCGCTCGGTGACATCGTTGACGACCATCTGCACCGTACGGTGGCCGTGGTCGGGCAGGGCGGCCAGCGCGATCTCGATCTCACGCCGCTCGCCGCTGGCGCGCGTCAGCCGGCCGGCGACGATGGCGCCAACGGTCTGGCCGCCGAGGGTCCGTTCGATCTCCTGGCGCAAGGGGGCGTGGGAGTCTTCGTCGAGCAGCGACCAGACACGATGGCCGATCAGAGCGCCGGCCGCAGCGACATCGAACAGGCGCACCGCCGCGCGGTTGACGTAGACGAGAACGTCGTCTTCGCACAGCCAGATGGCGGTGGGCGAGAGTTCGAAGACCGCGCGCATGCGCCGCTCCAGCGCGGACAACTGCTGCTCGAGCGCGAACTCGTCGCTGCTGTCGCGCAGCATCGCTGCGAACAGGGTGCGCGGCCGGCCCTGATCGGTCATCTCGATGCGCGACAGGGCGATCTCCACCGGTACCGTGGTGCCGTCGGCGCGCAGAAGACCGACACGCCGGCCGTGGCGCATCATGCGCTGCGTGGTCTGCGACGCGGCGAAGCCGCGCACCATCGACGCGTGCTCTGTGCGCCAGCGCGCCGGTACGAAACGATCGAGCGATGACCCCAGCACCTGCGCTGCGTCGCAGCCGAAGAGCTGCTCGGCCGCCGGGTTCATGCCGACGACGGTCTGCGCTTCGTCGATCATGACGATGGCTTCGCGCGTGGCCCGCAGCAGGCTGCTGCTCAAGGCATCGAACAAGCC
>JANOEG010000707.1:0-6641 GCA_031413095.1 Burkholderiales bacterium
CGGCGTGGCCGACAGCGGCCTGTCCACCTTCATGGGCAGCGAGATCGCCAAGAACGACCGGCCCGAGTTGACCGCCGCGAAGATCATCGTCTCCGGCGGCCGCGCCATGGGCAGCAGCGAGAAGTTCAACGACGTGCTCACGCCGTTGGCCGACAAGCTCGGCGCCGCGCTCGGCGCGAGCCGCGCCGCCGTCGATGCCGGCTACGCGCCCAACGACTGGCAGGTCGGCCAGACCGGCAAGATCGTCGCCCCGGCCCTGTACATCGCCTGCGGCATCAGCGGCGCGATTCAGCACCTGGCCGGCATGAAGGACAGCAAGGTCATCGTCGCCATCAACAAGGACGCCGAGGCGCCGATCTTCAGCGTCGCCGATTACGGGCTCGAAGCGGACCTCTTCACCGCCGTGCCCGAACTCGTCAAGGCTTTGTGAGGCAACCCCGATGACCTACCGCGCGCCCGTCAAGGACATGCTGTTCTGCATGAAGGAGCTCGCCGACCTCGAAGCCGTCGCGCGCATGCCCGGCCTGGAGGAGTCGGGGCTCGACACGGCCGCGGCCGTGCTCGAAGAAGCTGCGAAATTCAACGAAGACGTCGTCGCGCCGCTGAACTGGGAAGGCGACAAGAACCCGTCGTCGTTCAAGGACGGCGTGGTCACGACGACGCCGGGATTCAAGGCCGCGTTCAAGCAATTCGCCGAGGGGGGGTGGCAGGGCCTGCAGCACCCGGTCTCGTTTGGCGGCCAGGGGCTGCCGAAGACGATCGGCGCGGCCTGCATCGAAATGATCAACAGAGCAAACATGAGCTTCGCGCTCTGTCCGCTGCTGACCGACGGCGCGATCGAAGCGTTGCTTACGGCAGGCACGCCCGAGCAGCAGCAGACCTACATCCCGAAGATGGTCGACGGGTCGTGGACCGGCACGATGAACCTGACCGAGCCGCAGGCCGGCAGCGATCTGGCGCTGGTGCGCACGCGCGCCGAGCCGCAGGGCGACGGCAGCTACAAGCTCTTCGGGACGAAGATCTTTATCACCTACGGCGAGCACGACATGGCGGACAACATCGTCCACATGGTGCTGGCGCGGGTCGTCGGTGCGCCGGAAGGCGTGAAGGGCATCTCGCTGTTCATCTGCCCGAAGGTGCTGCCCGATGGGAAGCGAAACGACGTGCATTGCGTCAGCATCGAGCACAAGCTCGGCATCAAGGCGAGCCCGACGGCAGTTCTCCAATACGGTGACCACGGCGGCGCCGTTGCGCATCTCATCGGCCAGGAGAACCGCGGCCTCGAGTACATGTTCATCATGATGAACGCCGCGCGCTATGCCGTCGGCGTTCAAGGCATCGCCATCGCCGAGCGCGCGTACCAGAAGGCGGTGGCCTATGCGCGAGACCGTGTGCAGAGCCGCCCGGTCGATGGTTCGATGAACAAGAGCGCGCCGATCATCCATCACCCGGACATCAAGCGCATGCTGATGACGATGCGCGCGCACATCGAAGGCTGCCGCGCGATGTCGATCGTGGCTGCAGCCGCGTTTGACGCGGCGCATCACCACGCCGATGCCGAGGTGCGCAAGCACAACAACGCCTTCTACGAATTCATGGTGCCGTTGGTCAAGGGCTTCAGCACTGAGATGAGCCTCGACGTCGCCTCGCTCGGCGTGCAGGTGCACGGCGGCATGGGCTTCATTGAAGAGACCGGCGCGGCGCAGCACCTGCGCGACGCGAAGATCCTCACCATCTACGAAGGCACGACGGCGATCCAGGCCAACGACTTCGTCGGCCGCAAGACGGCGCGTGATGGTGGGCAGGTGGCGAAAGCGATCGCGGGTCAGATCGAAAAGACCGAAGCCGCGCTGGCCCAACGCAGCAGCGCTTCGAGCAAGGCGATGCACAAGCATCTGGCCGCAGCACGCAAGGCGTTCGTCGAGGTCGTGGACTTCGTCGCCGGCCAAACGAAGGCAAGCCCCAATGCGGTGTTCGCCGGCTCGGTGCCGTACCTGATGCTCGCCGGCAACCTGATGGCCGGCTGGCAGATGGCGCGTGCGTTGATCGTGGCCGAGGACGACCACGGTGACGACAAGGCTTTCATGGCCGCGAAGATCGCCACCGCGCGCTTCTACGCCGAGCACATCCTCTCCAAAGTGCCGGGCATTCGCGACTCGATCGTCGAAGGCCACGCCGCGATCAATGACATGGCGCTGGAGGCGTTCTGATGGCCTTGCCTGCAGTGCTGAGCAAGCTACGTCTTCCCGTCGTCGGTGCCCCTCTCTTCATCATCAGCAACCCGAAGCTCGTCATCGCGCAGTGCACGTCGGGTGTTGTCGGCTCGATGCCGGCGTTGAATGCACGCCCGGCCGCGCAGCTCGACGAGTGGCTGGCCGAGATCACCGAAGCCCTCGCGGCCTGGGACCGAAAGCATCCCGACAAGCCGGCGGCGCCGTACGCTATCAACCAGATCGTGCACAAGAGCAATGACCGGCTCGATCACGACATGCAGGTCTGCGCCAAGTACAAGGTGCCTGTCGTCATCACCTCGCTCGGCGCGCGCACCGACGTCAACGACGCGGTGCATGCCTGGGGCGGCATCGTGCTGCACGACATCATCAACAACTTCTTTGCGAAGAAGGCGGTCGAGAAGGGCGCCGATGGCCTGATCGCGGTGGCTGCGGGCGCCGGCGGCCATGCCGGCGTGAAGAGCCCGTTCGCGCTGATCCAGGAAATCCGCGAGTGGTTCGACGGCCCGCTCGCACTGTCCGGCGCCATTTCCACCGGCGGCGGCGTGCTTGCTGCGCAGGCGATGGGCGCCGACCTGGCCTACATCGGCTCGGCCTTCATCGCTACCGAAGAAGCGCGGGCGAGCGAGGCGTACAAGCAGGCCATCGTCGACGGCACGAGCGACGACATCGTCTATTCGAGCTTGTTCACCGGCGTGCACGGGAACTACTTGAAAGCGTCGGTCAAGAGCGCCGGCCTCGACCCGGACAACCTGCCCGAAAGTGACCCGACGAAGATGAATTTCGGTGGCGGTGGTGCGGCCAAGGCCTGGAAAGACATCTGGGGCTGCGGCCAGGGCATCGGAGCGGTCAAGGCGGTCGTGCCGGCCGCCGCCCTGGTCGATCGGTTGGCAGGCGAGTATGGTCAGGCGCGGAGCCGTTTGGCCGCCTGAACAGGAGCCCCTATGAAGCGAACAACGGTCGCCGTCTTGTGTGTGGCAGCAGGCGCGGCGGCGTGCAGTTCACTGGGCCTCGGGATCGGAATCGGCGTGCCGCTCGGCCGCAGCGGCGTCAGCATCGGTGTCGGTGGGACCGTGCCGCTGCCAACGTCGTCCAAGCCGGTCGAGCCGGCCCCTTCGGCGGCATCGGCGCCGCAGTAGGCACGCCCGTCAGGCCACGACGGCATCGCTGTCGCAGCCCTGGCCGGCAGCGATCCAGCGCCGGGCGACGCTCTTCAGCACCGGGATTGTCATCAGACTGCAACGGTAGCGCGCTGACCCTTCATCCCAACGCAGCGCGCGGCAGGCGCCGCGACGGCGCAGACTGACGATCATGCCCACGGGGCAGGGCTCGGCCAGGCAGCAGACACCGCAGCCATTGCAGGCGGCGCCGCATGCCGGCTTGGCCGGGGCCGCAGCGTGAATCCGGATCGTGCGCGTCATTTCACGGCCATGCTGCTACAGCGCCGGGTGGCGCGATCGCCGCAACAACGCCACGGACAGGGCGCATTCGTCGGCTTCGTGCAAGCCTTCGATGCTAGAGTCGCTGCCGTAGAAGAACAGGCCCTTCCCGCCCGTAAGGAGACTCTCCAGAACTCTCCCAGACGGCGCGAACGCTAGTCCGCCCACCGGTGTAGCCGGGTCGCGGAAGGTTGTGCAACCCATCGAATGCCGCGCAGACCGCGGCGAGAGGTGAGCGAAGATGATGCAGCAATACAGGTCGAACTCGTACCTGTTCGGGGGCAATGCGCCCTACGTCGAAGAGCTTTACGAAGCCTATCTCGACAACCCGGGCAGCGTGCCCGACAACTGGCGCGACTATTTCGACAAGCTGCAGAATGTGCCGGCGGTCGATGGCAGCGACAGCCGCGACGTGGCCCATGCGCCGGTCGTCGAATCCTTCGCCCAACGCGCCAAGGCCAATGCGTTTGCGCTGAAGGCCAGCGAGGCCGACCTGGCCATCGCACGCAAGCAGGTTCACGTGCAGTCGCTGATTGCGGCGCACCGTTCGCTGGGCAGCCGCTGGGCCGACCTCGATCCGTTGAAGCGCACCGAGCGGCCGAAGATCCCCGAACTCGAGCCGGCGTTCTACGACCTGGTGGAGTCCGACATGGACATCACCTTTTCGGCGACGAACACCTACTTCACCAAGGCCGAGCACATGACCCTGCGGGAAATCCTGCAGGCCCTGCGCGAGACCTATTGCAGTGCGATCGGCGTCGAGTTCATGCACTGCACCGACCCGGCGGAAAAGCGGTGGTGGCAGCAGCGGCTGGAGTCGATCCTCAGCAAACCCAGCTTCAGCATCGATGAGAAAACGCACATCCTCGATCGCCTGACGGCCGCCGAAGGGCTTGAGCGCTTTTTGCATACCAAGTACGTCGGCCAGAAGCGCTTCTCGCTCGAAGGTGGCGAGAGCTTCATCGCCAGCATCGACGAGGTCGTGCAGCGCGCGGGTGAAAAAGGGGTGCAGGAAATCGTCATTGGCATGGCTCACCGTGGGCGCCTGAACGTGCTCGTGAACACTCTTGGCAAGATGCCGAAGGACCTCTTCGCCGAGTTTGACCACACGGCGGCTGAAGTGCTGCCAGCCGGCGACGTCAAGTACCACCAGGGGTTTTCGAGCGACATCTCGACGCCAGGCGGCGCGGTGCACTTATCGCTCGCGTTCAACCCGTCGCATCTGGAAATCGTCAACCCGGTGGTCGAAGGCAGCGTCAAGGCGCGCATGGACCGCCGCGGCGACAAGCAGGGCGACCAGGTGCTGCCGGTGCTGGTGCACGGCGACGCCGCGTTCGCAGGGCAGGGCGTCGTGATGGAAACGCTGGCGCTGGCGCAGACGCGCGGCTACTTCACTGGTGGCACGGTGCACATCGTCATCAACAACCAGATCGGCTTCACCACCAGCGACCCGCGCGATTCACGCTCGACGCTGTACTGCTCCGACGTGGTGAAGATGGTCGAAGCGCCGGTGATGCACGTCAACGGCGACGACCCGGAAGCGGTGGTGCTGTGCTCGCAATTGGCGATGGACTACCGCCAGCAGTTCAAGAAGGACGTGGTGGTCGACATCATCTGCTTCCGCAAGCTGGGCCACAACGAGCAGGACACGCCGGCGCTGACGCAGCCGCTGATGTACAAGAAGATCGGTCAGCACCCCGGCACACGCAAGCTGTACGGCGACAAGCTGGTCACGCAAGGCGTGCTGCCGCCCGAAGGCCCGGACGAGAGGGTCAAGGCCTTCCGCGCGGCGATGGACACCGGCAAGCACACCGTCGATCCGGTGCTGACCAATTTCAAGAGCAAGTACGCGGTGGACTGGGCGCCGTTCCTCGGCAAGAAGTGGACTGACGGCGCCGACACAGCGCTGCCGCTGGCCGAGATCAAGCGCCTGGCCGAGCGCATCACGACGCTGCCGAAAGCCTTCAAGGCCCATCCGTTGGTTGAAAAGGTCATTGCCGACCGCGCGGCGATGGGCCGCGGCGAGGTCAACGTCGATTGGGGCATGGGCGAACACCTTGCGTTCGCGTCGCTCGTTGCCAGCGGCTACGGCGTGCGCCTGTCGGGCCAGGACTGCGGACGGGGCACCTTCGTGCACCGTCACTCGGTGCTCCACGACCAGAACCGCGAGAAGTGGGACGAGGGCACCTACACGCCGCTGTCCAACGTGGCCGATGGCCAAGCACCCTTCATTGTCATCGACTCGATCCTCTCGGAAGAAGCAGTTCTCGGTTTCGAGTATGGCTACTCGAGCGCGGAGCCAAACACGCTGACGATCTGGGAGGGCCAGTTCGGCGACTTCGTCAACGGCGCGCAGGTCGTCATCGACCAGTTCATCGCGTCTGGCGAAGTCAAGTGGGGCCGCGTCAACGGCATCACGCTGATGCTGCCGCACGGCTACGAAGGGCAGGGCCCGGAGCACTCGTCGGCACGCCTCGAGCGCTTCATGCAACTCGCGGCCGACAACAACATGCAGATCGTGCAGCCGACGTCGGCCAGCCAGATCTTTCATGTGCTGCGCCGGCAGATGGTGCGCATGTTCCGCAAGCCGCTGATCATCATGACGCCCAAGTCGCTGCTGCGCGCCAAGGACGCCACGTCGCCGCTGTCAGAGTTCACCAAGGGCGAGTTCAAGACGGTGATCGGCCCGGCGCGTGCCGAGGTCGAACCCGACAAGGTCAAGCGCCTGATCGCCTGCTCGGGCAAGGTGGCCTACGACCTGATCAAGAAGCGCGACGAGAAAAAGGCCTGGGACGTGGCGATCGTGCGCGTCGAGCAGCTCTATCCGTTCCCGCACAAGGCGTTTGCCGCTGAGTTGAAGCGCTTCCCCAACGCCACCGAATTGGTGTGGTGCCAGGACGAGCCGCAGAACCAAGGCGCGTGGTTCTTCATCCAGCACCAGATCCACGAGAACATGAGCGAAGGGCAGAAG
>JANOEG010000708.1:0-1714 GCA_031413095.1 Burkholderiales bacterium
AGAGAGCGAAGCGTTGTCGGTGGCCCAGGCAGACGCCGAAGTTGCGCGCGCGCATGCCGTCAGCGCTGAAGAAAAGGTCTTCACCGCGCGCGAGATCGAAGCGGCCGAACGCAAGAAGGCGATCGACCTGATCGGGGCGCGCCAAGCCGCCGAACGCGAAGGTCTGCGGCTGACGCTGGCCGCCTCCGCCGAGAAGAACGCCAGCGCCGACCGCGGCGCGGCGATCCGCGCTCAGGCCGAGGCCGACGCCGACGCCGACAAGATCCGCACCATCGCCTCGCGCATCCGCGCCGAAGCCGAAGCCGATGCGATGCGCATGATGAACGAGGCCCACAACACGCTTTCGCCCGAAGCGCGCGCCTCGGCGCTGCGGATGCGCCTGGTGGAGAAGGCCGAAGCGATCATCCGCGAATCGGTGCGGCCGATGGAGCGCATCGAGGGCATCAAGATCCTGCATGTCGACGGCCTCGGTGGTGGTGGCAGCAGCCACAACAACGGCGACGGCGGCAACGTCAGTTTTGCCGATGGCGTCGTCAACTCGGCGCTGCGCTTCCGTGCCCAGGCGCCGCTGGTCGATCAACTGCTGCGCGAGATCGGCCTGGAAGCCGGCGACATTCAGCGCCTGACTTCGGGTGTGACGAGCGGCGCTGCGGCGCTGCCGCCGGCCGCACCGCAAGACAAGAAGTGAACCTATGATCCGCGTCTACGTCTCGTCGGTGATCGACGCCGCCGCCGACACCGTCTGGTCGCGCATCCGCGACTTCAACGCCTTGCCGCTCTGGCACCCGGCCATCGCCGACAGCCGCATCGAGAACAACGAACCGAGCGACCGTGTGGGCTGCATCCGCCACTTCCACACCCGGGACGGCGGGATGATCCGCGAACGGCTGCTGGCCCTGTCCGACTACGACTACAGCTGCACCTACGAGATCCTCGAGAGCCCGATGGGCGTGGCCAACTACGTCGCCACGTTGAAGCTGACGCCGATCACCGACGGCAACCGCAGCTTCGCCGAGTGGAGCGCCGAGTTCGATTGCGATGAAGACCGCGAGCGCGAGTTGAGCGAGTTGATCGGCCAAGGCGTGTTCCAGGCCGGCTTCGACGCCCTGAAGCGCCAGGTGCGGTGAGCCCCCACGCTCTCTTCGTTCGCTGCCCCCCGAGGGGGCGTGCCCTGCTTGGGACGGCCCGGCGCAAGGGCCAGCGCTGATGCTGCAGAAGGTGGTCCGCAGCACCGTGATCGACGCACCGATCGAGCGCGTCTGGGCGGTGTTGCGCGACTTCAACAGCCACGACCAGTGGCACGACGTGGTCGACACGAGCCGCATCGAAGCCAACGAGCGCAGCGACCAGGTCGGCTGCGTCCGCAGCTTCACCTTGAAAGACGGCAACCGCATCCGCGAGCAGTTGCTGACGCTCGACGACCGGCAGTGGAAGAGCACCTACTGCATCGTCGAAGCGACGGTGCCGCTGCAGCGTTATGTGGCCGCCGTGACGCTCAAACCCGTGACCGACGGCAACCGCACCTTCTGGCACTGGGAGTCGACCTTTGCCACGCCGCCCGGCATGGAGCGAGAACTGCACGACATGGTCGCCAAAGGCGTCTACGAAACCGGCTTCGAGAACCTGCGGCGCCATCTGCGCCAGGGCGGTGATTTGCGCACACCGGGTGCGGCCGCGATGCCGGTGGCCTTGCCCGTGCCCACACGCCGCGTCG
>JANOEG010000709.1:0-1803 GCA_031413095.1 Burkholderiales bacterium
GAGCGCTCTCGGCCCGGGGTAGTGCAGCAGCGGCCACGTGGACGGATCGGCGAAGTACGCCACATGTGTGAGGTCGCGCAGCGCGCCGTAGGCCTGACGTCGCAGCAACAGCGACGACTGACGCATCGATTGCAGCGCCGCCTGCACGTCGGTCACGGACGCCCGCTCCCATGCAACGGACAACCCGGCCAGCGTGGCGCGAAGCGGCGGCATGGCCAGCAACGCGAGCAGATCCGCAATTTCGCTTTGCGTGTGCATTGGCATCGCGCTCACGGTGGCTTCCATGCGGATCAGATGGCCTTCGATCGCCGCTGTCTGTGCAGTAGCGTCACTCGGCAAGCTGCCATCGAGCACGGCCCGTGCGACCGCAGCGAGCACTCGGCGGCCGGCGGGCAACAGCTTGCCATCGCGCCACGCGCGGTCGTACATCAAGGCGGCGCCACCGCCTGCCAGCGCAAGCAGTGTCGCACCGGTCACGCCCAGTCCAAGCAGGGTCCGTCGTCGCATGTGGTCGAGTGTTGCATCATCATGCTGCAGGCCGTTAGAGACGGCCGACTAACGCCTGACGATGAAACAAGAGGCCAGTGCAGCGATCCTGAAGGACTTGGCAGCAGTTGACGCCGAGCGCCGTTTGCGCGCCGGTGAGCCCGCTTGGGCCGCACGCGTCGAGGCGGTCAAACGCTATCAGCAGCGCCGCTTCGAGCTGACCTATGCGGACATGTTCACGCATCCGCGCTATGCCGGCGCCTCCAACTTCTTCCTCGACGAGTTGTATGGCCCCTCGGACTTCACTCAGCGCGACGCGCAGTTCGCGCGCATCGTGCCGGCGCTGGTGCGGCTGTTCCCGGCCGAAGTCGTCGGCGCGGTGAAAGCGCTGGCAGCACTGCATGCTCTGTCTGAACAACTGGACAGCCGGATGGGACGGGCCGTGGGGGACGGACCGGTTAATGCGACTCAGTATGCGGCGGCGTGGCAGCAGTGCGGCGATGCGCCGGGCCGCGAACAGCAGATTGCAATGCTGGAGCAGGTGGGGCACGCACTGGATGCGCTTACCCGCAACCCCTTGCTGCGCCACAGCCTGCGCATGATGCGCGGGCCTGCTCGGTTTGCCGGCATGAGCGCCCTGCACGCGTTTCTCGAGTCCGGCTTCGACACCTTCCGCGGCATGCGTGGCGCGGATGAGTTTCTCGGGCTCATCGGCAGCCGTGAAAGATCACTGGCAGCGACGCTGTTTTCGACCTTGCCGGCCCAAGCCGCGCGGCTAGGACAACTCCCGTAGCCGCAACGCCGGCCCTGCCTTCAGCATCGCGCATGGACAACACTGTTGCTGATCGTCCCGCCGCGAGCACGGCGCGGCCCTGGGTCGCCGAGTACCCGGCGGGCGTACCCGCCGAGGTGCATATCGATGCGCACATGACCTTGGTCGATGTGCTCGAGGGCGCGTTCCGCCAGTACGCCAAGCGCGATGCGTGTGCGTGCATGGGCGAACGCCTGACGTTTGCCGACCTCGACCGGCTGTCGCAGGATCTTGGCGCGTGGCTGCAACAGCACGGCCTGGACCGTGGTGCACGTGTGGCGCTGATGATGCCGAACCTGCCGCAATATTCGGTGGCCATCGCCGCCGTGCTGCGTGCTGGCTATGCGGTGGTGAATGTCAATCCGCTCTATACGCCGCGCGAGCTGGAGCACCAGCTCAACGACTCGGGGGCACAAGCGATCGTCGTGCTGGAGAACTTTGCGACGACCCCCAGTCCCCGGCACGCGCTAATTCACAACCAGCACGATACTTGCAGGCCGCGCCAT
>JANOEG010000710.1:0-8153 GCA_031413095.1 Burkholderiales bacterium
TCCACTGCATGCAGATCAAAAGCCTGAATCGCATAGGCATCGTACGCCGTTGTAAAAATTACGGCCGGCGGCGCCTCCAGTTTCTGCAAGTGCTGCGCTACCTCGATGCCATCCATACCCGGCATGCGCACATCAAGCAGCACGACGTCGATGTCGCCGCTTTCGGCCCGGCGCAACGCCTCGCGGCCGCCGGCGACGTCCCCGACAATGGCCACCGGCACGACCGGATGCACGTCGGCCAGCAGATCACGCATGCGGTTGCGTGCCGGCTCTTCGTCGTCAACGATCAGCACGCGCAGCGGCGTACTCATGTTTGTCCGGCTTTCAAATAAGGCATGGTCATGCGCACTTCATAAGTATCGTCGCTGACCTTGGTGGTCAGCTCCGCCGCCACGTCAAAATGCAGTTGCAGGCGCTCGCGGATATTGGCCAGCGCCATTTTGTTGCCGACATGATCATTGCCCGCAGCGCGGTACGGATTGCGCAGCACGGCATACAAACGGTCACGCTCCACATAGATCTTGATGCTGACCGTGCCCGGCGCTTCACTCGGCTCGATGCCGTGATACACGGCATTCTCCAGCAATGGCTGCAGTGCCAGCGGCGGTATCAACGCATCCTGCGGCAGGTTTTCAGTGTGCCATTCCACCCGCAGCCGATCACCGAGCCGCAATTGCTCCAGATCCAGATACTGACGGCAGAGTTCAATCTCGCGCGAAATCGGGGTCAGTTCCCGATTGTCCGCCATCAGCGCGCGGAACAGGCCCGCCAGATCCTCAAGCGCTGCCTCGGCGCGCCGCGGCTCCTGGCGCACCAGCGACAGCACCGCATTCATGCTGTTGAACAGGAAATGCGGGCGGATGCGCGCCTGCAACGCCTGCAGGCGCGCCTCGGCCAACGCCGGGGACAGCGCATGGCCGCGCAACTCGAAATAGACCAGCAGCATGCCGGTGATCCCTGCAACGATGGTCAGCCAGCGCGGCAGCGCAGCGGTATCGATGATGAGCATCGCGCGACCCCCGAAATACAGCGCTGCGGTCAACGCCAGCTCGATTACAAATATCGCGACGATGCCCAGCATATAGGGCAGGCGGCGGAGGAATGCGCCGCAGGCGGCAAGCACCAGCATGCTCAGCAGCAGCAGCGGCTCGACCAATGCGGCGACCTCGGTAAACTGTGCGGGCCAGTCCCGCAACCGGGAAGCCTGCAGCAGCGCCGCCAGCGCAGCCATGCCGTTCACGATCACCAGCACGCGCAGCAGGATTCCGAAATTGTGGAAGTCCGGCAGGGCGCCGGTGTTGGCATTATGATTTATACTCCGCGCCATGGCGGTTTCATTCTAGCAGGGCTCACGCAGGCTCATGGCGGCAAAAGGCAAAACGCGAATCGGTGCCAGTGATGGCGCCACCAAGCCCTGGTCGGGACGCTTCAGCGAGCCCGTGGATGATCTGGTCAAGCGCTTCACGGCGTCAGTGAATTTCGACCAGCGCCTCGCCGAATTCGACATCCAGGGTTCCCTTGCGCACGCGCGCATGTTGCATGCGGTCGGCATCCTCTCCGCGGCAGATCTTAAGGCCATCGAATCCGGTCTCGCGAAAATCGGCGACGAAATCCGCGGCGGCGACTTCCCGTGGTCGCTCGATCTGGAAGATGTGCATCTCAATATCGAGCGCAAACTGACTGATCTGGTCGGCGATGCCGGCAAGCGCCTGCATACCGGGCGCTCGCGCAACGATCAGGTGGCGACCGACGTGCGGCTGTACCTGCGCGCGGCCATTGATCATTTGCAGACGCTGATCAAGAACCTGCAGCGTGCGCTGCTCGACCTCGCCGACAGCCATACTGAAACCGTGATGCCGGGTTTTACCCACCTGCAGGTTGCGCAGCCGGTGTCGTTCGCGCACCACCTGCTCGCTTATGTCGAAATGCTCACGCGCGACGCGCAGCGTTACGCCGACTGCCGCAAGCGCGTCAACCGCCTGCCGCTCGGCGCAGCCGCGCTGGCCGGCACCTCGTTTCCTATCGACCGCCAGATGGTCGCCAAGGAACTCGGGTTTGACGGACTGTGCGAAAACTCGCTGGATGCGGTTTCCGACCGCGATTTCGCCATCGAATTCGTCGCCGCCGGCGCACTGACCATGACGCACCTGTCTCGCCTCAGCGAAGAGCTGATCCTGTGGATGAGCCCGCGTTTCGGTTTCATCGACATCGCCGACCGCTACTGCACCGGCTCGTCTATCATGCCGCAGAAGAAAAACCCCGATGTGGCTGAACTGGTGCGCGGCAAAACCGGCCGCGTCAACGGCCACGGCGGCCCGGATGCGAACAGTTCATGAAAGACGACGACCAGGTGCAGTGCCGCTTGTCGTTGTGCTCGAAGCGCGTTCAGCTCCTCGAGCAGCCAACCACACAGGCCGCGCCGGGCATAACCATAGCCGGAAAAGTGCAGCACGACGGACAGTGCTGTTGCTGGGTTTCCAACGCGCTGCGCCAGCGAGGCCTGCTTGGCCAGGGGCTGGGACAACGCAAGAAGCTGCGACGGTTTCCCCGAACGCATCCATTGCGCCTTCAGGCACTCTGCGTAGTCGAGCACGCCGCCTTCGCCAGGCGGCACGATCTGCACAAGCGTGCGAGGCATGTCAGTGTCGGCTGGATGAGAGTTGATTCGCAAGCGCGCTGGAGTGCCTGATCTGGCAATCCTCGTTGAGGTGATAGAGCGTGTCGAAGAAACAGCTCAGTGGATAGCGAGAGTGGTTGGGCAACACGACGAGGTGATGACCTTTGCCTTCGTAGAGTTGGCGCAGCCGGGAAATGTCGCTGTCGCTGACTTGCACTGAGTCGGGGACGGTTGGCAGCCCGCCGACCACCACGACATCCTTGCGCTTTGCGTCTTCCAGGAAGGTTTCGACAACGCCAATAGCATGCGACTGTGCAGGGATGTTGACAGCGGCGGCGACGCTTTTCTGCAGGAATGGCCAGTAGGCCTCCCCCAGTGCGGGCGTGTGTCCCTTCTCGTCTCCCTGAGGCGTGAGGCTGTCGGTGCTGCTGCGGCGACGGACGCCGACACTCGACAACAGCGTTTCGCCAATGCCGTGAATCAGAAACGGCAGGTCGAAGGAACCGTAGGCTGCAGCGATGCGCCGGGCTTCCAACGACCACAAATAGTCGCGCTGGCTGTGAACCAGCAGCGCGTTCTGCAACCCGCCATGCATCTCCGCCCGCGTGAAGCTGTACTGGCTGTACTCGAGCGGCATGTACACGAGATCGCCGGGCCGCAGCAGGGGGCGCCACTGATCGAGCAGAAAGTCGAGGCCAATGCCCACGCCGATCGACGCGTTGACGCAGGGCCGCGTGAGCACGGCCGTGAACGCTTCGCAGCGGTGGCTGTAGCGGCCGTTGCTGCCAGCGATGATCACCACTTTGGGTGAGCTGAGCGTGCGTGCGTAGGCAAGTTTGTAGTCGAGGTTCTTCTGGATTTCGCCAACGACCAATGGGCGGCGCACCACAGAAAAAACAGCCACAAAGAGCAGGATCGACAGGGCGATCAAGCCGGCCAGTGTCAGAAGCTTCTTCATGGATGCAGCGCGCTCTAGAACTGGTAGTAGAGAAACTCTGAAGACTCGCCGTAAATCACACGCTGCAATGCCAGTGCCGCGCAAGGCACGACAAGCAAGTAGCGCAGACGAGGCTTCATGTCCGGCAGGGTGGGCGCGCACAGAACGAGGCCCATGCCTAGCACGATCATCACCATCATTTCTACACAGCCCATGACGGTGCCGTCAGCCAGAAAGGGCACCTTGCCGACGCCGGTCGCAACATGGTTCAGCGCGGGAAAGAGGGCAACGATCTGGTCGGGCAGCAAGGCGCCTTGCTGGCCGGCCATACCGCGCAGGATGGAGCTTGCCGCACGCAGGTTCTCGGCACGGAAGAAGACCCATGCCACCACCACGGCGAGGAAGGTCGCCAACCACGCCAGCGGCACGGTCACCGCAGTGGCCCACTGGTTCGTTGTCGGTTGCCAGTGCGCGGCCACACGCTGCCAAGCATGAAACACCGCGAGGTACAAACCATGCAGCCCGCCCCAGATCACGAAGGTCCAGCCCGCGCCGTGCCACAAGCCGCCGAGCAACATCGTCGTCATCAAGTTGAGTTGCTGGCGCACAGGCCCGCGCCGGTTGCCGCCGAGAGGGATGTAGAGGTAGTCGCGCAGGAAGCGCGACAGGGTGATGTGCCAGCGTCGCCAGAATTCAGCGATGTTGCGCGCCTTGTAGGGCGAGTGAAAGTTCATCGGCAGGGTGATGCCGATCATCAGCGCCAAGCCGATGGCCATGTCAGAGTAGCCGGAAAAGTCGAAGTAGATCTGCAGCGTGTAGGACAAGGCGGCGCCCCAACTCTCGAAGAAGCTCAAGGGGTTGTTCGCAGCGGCGGCGAAGGCGGGCCTGGCGTAGCCGCCGAAGGCGTCGGCGAGCACGGTCTTCTTGAACAGGCCGAGGATGAAGATCACGCCACCATCGGCCAGGCGCGCGGCGTCGAAGCGGAAGATGTCGGGCCGCGCGAACTGCGGCATCATTTCCTTGTGGTGAAGGATCGGCCCCGCGATGAGGTGCGGGAAGTAGGTGACGAACAGGCCGTAGCGCAGCGGATGGAAGTCGGACGTTTTGCGTTGGTGCACGTCGACGAGGAAAGCAATCTGCGTGAAGGTGAAGAACGAGATGCCCAACGGCAACTCGCCTGCCTCCCATCGCAGCGAAGAGCCTGCCAACCAGGCCAGGTTGTCGGCCAGGAAGGCGCTGTACTTGAAGTAAGCCAGGGCTGCCAGGTTGATGGCGATGGCGCCGAAGAGCAGAGCGCGCCCGAACGCGTGGCCGGCGATCGTGCGCGCAGCGAGCAGGTTGAAGGCGATGGAAGCCAGCATCAGTGGCAGCCACACCGGGCTCCACCACGCATAGAAGAACAGCGAGGCCAGCGTCAACCACGCCAGCGCGAGCCCAGTGCCATGACGGGCGAGCAGGAAGAACCCGAAAAGGGTGATCGGCAGGAAGCCGAAGAGAAACTCCGGCGAGTTGAACAACATGGACTGAGCTGGGCCTTGCCGAGAAGCCCGTGCCTAGACGTGGCCGCCGAGGCAGCGCTTCACTGAGCGGTGGTTGTGAATCTCAGGCTGTTGGCCACGCCGACATCAAACGAGAAGACCTTGGCCCCTGTTTCCTGGACATTGCCGCCGCTGGAGCGCGCGGCAAAGCCGAGGCCGGTGTTTCCGGGGCCACCACTGGCCGCTGCAAACACCGGGTCGCTGCCGAAGTCGGCCGTGCCTGGCAATGTGCCCAGCGTGGTTGCCGCACGCGTCTCGCTGTCGTAGGCGGCCAGCGTCGCATCGCCATAAGCGCGGCTGCCGTAGTTGCCAGCCACCAGGAACTTCGTGCGGCTTTCGCTGGCGTTGAAGTTGCGGGCGTTGGCCTCAACCAAGTTCATCGGGAAGCCGCCGGCGACGCTGAACAGCGTCGCGTTGTTGACCTCGTCGATGAAGTCGATCGTGTAGCTCGGCGACGCCGAGCCGACGCCCGTGACGGTCCAGCGCTGGTGAACGGTGTTGGCGCTTGTCAGGATAGTAGTCAGCGTGGTTGTCGGCAACGACGCCGTCGCGTTCGTGCCGTCGGACTTGGCGATGCGAATGAGCTGGTTGTTAGCTTGTCCGAGAACGGTCAGGTAAATCAGATCGCGGCCGGCGCTGGCCACCGCGACCAGACCGCTGCCGCTGGCCAGCACCACCGCGCTCGGGTTGGCCCGGTTGATCTTGACCACTTTCCAGGTCGAGGTGAAGGTGGAGCCTGGGTTGTCGAATGCATAGAAGTTGTCGCCATCGAATCCGATCGGCTGCCAGCCGTCGCCCGCGGTCACTGCGGCGTCGAGCGCCGACTCCGTCACGGTGGCTGCGTCGAAGTTGAACAGCGCTAGCCGCGCGCCATCGGACACCAGCGCAGCGTTGTGGCTGCTGGCCAATACGCTGGTGATGGCTGCCGCTGGGGCCGTGCGGGTGGCGATGGTGGTTGCAGGCGCCGTGTTCCAGAGCACGACATTGCGCGGGTAGATCCAGCCGCGCGGCGCCATCGTCACGGGGTCGCGCACGACATCGAGCGGCGCGTCGCCTGCGAGAGGCGTGAAACCGAGTGCGCCGCTGGCGGCGAGTGTCACCTCAGCGCGGCCGTCATCCGTGCTGCCGCACTGACCGTCGGCGCCAGCCGTGGAAACGATGTAGCGCGAGTTCTGTGGCGCCGCGTAGTCGTTGCCTTCGATCGTAAACTCGCAGGCTGAAGTCGACTGGGCGCTTTGGATGCGCAACTTCGGGTCAGCACCGTTGGCCGTCAACGGCACGCTGCGCACATCGCCACCGACGATATAGACCAGCGCGTACGGCTGGTTCGCTGAAGTGCGCTGCCGTGCCCCATCCACCGTGCCGCTGGCCACGACTCGAACGTCACTGACCACGTCACGCGCCACCTCGATCACGTACTCAGCGCTCGTCTTGCTGGGGTGCACGAATGACAAGCCGTACTTCAGCGCGCTGGTAGCGCCGCTTGCCTTAAGCACCCACCCATAGGCGCCCGACGCAGGAAAAGTCTGATCGCTTCCGCCGGCATCATCTCCGCCTCCTCCGCCACCGCATCCGGCAAGGGAAATGAGCAGCGCGGTAGCTGCGGCGGCGTGGTGTCGTGGGTGCAATGTCATGATGAAAGGAGGGAGGTTGGCGTGATCGTCGGATTGCGCAACTTGTCTAACCGACGCACAACGCGCTGCACGTACTCGGTTGTCTCGGGAAAGGGCGGCACGGTGTAGCCATGACGCGCCACGGCTCCCGCTCCGGCGTTGTACGCCGCAAGAGCAAGGGTCGTGTTCTGGCCGAATTGGTCGAGCAGACGGCGCAGATGCAAGGTTCCTGCCTGCACGTTCTGCCGGGCATCGAATGCGTCGGTGACGCCGTACCCGCGCGCCGTTGCTGGCATCAACTGCATCAAACCTTGTGCGCCGCGCGGCGACACCGCGCGCAAGGCATAGTCAGACTCGACTGCGATCACCGCATGCACAAGGCGGGGATCGACAGCGTGGGCACTAGCGGCCTCCAGCACGATCCGGTCCAACGAAGGATCGAGCATCCGAGTTGTCGCAAGACGAGTCTTGGTCATTGCAGTGCTGGTCGCCGGGGTCTTTGCGGGGGCTGCTGGCAGCTCGCGAATCAACACGTGCGCCGACTGACCGTATGTTTGGTCTGACAGGTGGATTGCACCGGTTTCGCTCTCGACCAGGTAAATGACGGTAGGCGGCTGTGCGCCGCTTTGCGCGTGTGATGCCAGTGCGGCCACGCCGGCGAGAAGAGGCGCCGGGAACCACACACGCTGCCAACGCCTCACCGGTCTGCACGCGACGTCTTTCCCAACAAAGAACATCAACTCTCCTACGCTCAATCTAATTTGCGAAGGGGGACGCTATCAGCGCTTTGTGACAGCTACATCACAGCGCACGACCATGCGCCAAGCGCTTCGCCACGGCGGTGTCATCGAGCGCGACTAGGGTTTGGGTATGAAAATATCTGTGGTTGGTTCCGGGTACGTAGGCCTCGTCACTGCCGCTTGTTTGGCCAACGTCGGCAACGACGTGTTGTGCATTGATCTCGACAGCGTGAAGATCGCCAAGCTGCGCGATGGCGTGGTGCCGATCTACGAACCGGGGTTGCAGGAAATGGTCCGCCTCAACCTGGCCGCCGGGCGTCTGCGCTTCACGACCGACGTCGCCGAAGGGGCGCGTTTCGGCAAACTGCAGTTCATTGCTGTGGGCACGCCGTCTGGCGAGGACGGTTCGGCCGATTTGTCGCACGTCTTGACAGCGGCGCGCTCGATCGGCGAGCACATGGATGGCGAGCGCGTGGTGGTCAACAAGAGCACCGTGCCCGTCGGTACTGCCGGTCGAGTGCATGAAGTCATCGCTGGCATCCTGGCCGAACGCAGCGCCGGCCATCGCTTCAGTGTGGTCTCTAACCCAGAGTTTCTGAAGGAAGGTGCTGCGGTCGAAGACTTCAACCGGCCAGACCGCATCGTCATCGGCTCGGACAACGACGCCGCCACTGCGGTGATGCGCGAGCTGTATGCCCCGTTCGGACG
>JANOEG010000711.1:0-2657 GCA_031413095.1 Burkholderiales bacterium
TGGGACGACCTGCGCCGCCGCCTGCGCCCCGATCGGCGCTGTTTCGCGTTCTTTCATCCGCAACTGCCGGACGAGCCGTTGATCTTTGTCGAGGTCGCGCTGGTGCCGGAGATGGCCGGGGCGATCGCGCCGCTGATCGACAAGCGTGCGTTGCCCTTGCCGCCGGACCAGTTCAAGGTGGCCGTCTTCTATTCGATCAGCAACTGCCAGCCCGGCCTGCGCGGGGTTTCGCTCGGCAACTTCCTGATCAAGCGCGTCGCCGAGCAGTTGAAGCGCGAGCTGCCGCAGATCAAGACCTTCTGCACGCTGTCGCCGATTCCCGGTTTCATGGCGTGGCTGACGAAGGCGCGGCCCGAGTCGCTGCCGGCCAAGGTGCAGCGTGCGCACGACGAGCTGCACGCCGCTTGCGGCACCGACTTTGCCGCGCTGGCGCATGCCTCGCGCCTGGTGGCGCTGCCGGGCTCTGCACACCACGCGCTGTGGCGGCTGGCCGCGCACTACCTGGTCGACGTCTCGCCTCTGCCGCAAGGCGACCCGGTGGCTCGCTTCCATCTGGACAACGGCGCGCGCCTCGAACGCCTCAACGCGCAGGCCAACCTGTCACCCAAGGGCCTCAAACAATCTGCCGGCTTGATGGTGAATTACCTATACGACCTGGCCCGCATCGAAAGGCATCATGACCGCTTCGCGCATGGCGACGTCGTGGCTAGCCGCGCCGTGTCCGCATTGCTCTGAAGATCGACAACCAGGAGACAACCCGATGAATCGCAGTACCCCCATTTCCCGGCGCACGCTGATCGCGGCTGGCGCGGCTGCACTCGCCACGCAGAGCACGTTCGCCCAAGGCGCCTGGCCGGCCAAGCCGGTGACGATCGTCGTGCCCTTTCCGCCCGGCGGTGGCACCGACGCTTTCGCTCGCCCGCTGTTCGCGACCATGACCAAGAACGCTGGCAAGCAGTTCATCATCGACAACAAGGGCGGCGCTGGCGGCACGCTCGGCGCCGGTCTGGCGGCACGCGCCGCGCCGGACGGCTACACCTTTTTCATGGGCGCGGTGCACCACGCCATTGCGCCGAGCGTCTATCCGAAGCTCGACTACAACATCGAGAGCGATTTCGTCCCGGTGGGGTTGATCTCGTCGGTGCCGCAGGTCATCGTCGTCAACCCGCAGCGCGTCGCGGCGAAGACCTTGCCCGAGTTGCTCGACTTCATCCGCAAGAACCCGGCCAAACTGAACTACGGCTCGGCCGGCAACGGCACCTCGCATCACCTCGCGGGTGAACTCTTCAAGCTGCAGACCAAGACCTTCATCACCCACATTCCGTACCGCGGCGCCGGGCCGGCGCTGCAGGACCTGGTGGCGGGCCAGGTGGACATGATGTTCGACGGTCTGGGCTCGTCGGCCACGCACATCAAGAGCGGACGAATCCGCGCCATTGCGGTGGCGGGCAGCAAACCAACACCCGGTTTTGCCGAGGTGCCGCTGGCCAAGAACGGCGGCGCACCGAACTATGAAGTCGCCACCTGGTACGGCCTGTGGGCCCCCAAGGGCACGCCGCGCGAGTTGGTCACGGCGATGCAGAACGAGCTGCGCAAGGCGCTCAACAGCGACGAGCTGAAAGCCACCTGGACCGGGCTGGGCACCGAGACGCCGAATCTCTGGGGTGACGAGTACGGGCGCTTTGTCTCGGTGGAAATCAAGCGCTGGGCCGAAGTCGTCAAGAACTCCGGCGTCAAGCTCGATTGAGAACGTCCGATCGATGACGGGCTCGGTTCGCTACTCACCGCCCGATGCGGCGGGCATCGCGCGTTTGACGCTGTCGAACCCCGGCAAGCGGAACGCGCTGTCGGTCGCCATGTGGCGCGAGCTGCGCACGCACGTGGCACATCTGAATGCCCGCCACGATGGCGTGCGGGTGATCGTGGTGGCGGGTGAGGGTGGGCAGTTCGCCTCGGGCGGTGACATCGAAGAGTTCCCTCAGTTCCGCTTCGACGCCAACACGCTGGCGCGCTTCCATGAAGAAGACGTTCGCCCGGCCTTGCAGGCCCTGCTCGACTGCGATCTGCCGCTGGTGGCGCAGATCGAAGGCGCCTGCATCGGCGGCGGACTGGAGATCGCTGCGTGCTGCGACATCCGCATCGCCGGCAACAGCGCGCGCTTCGGCGTGCCGATCGCCAAACTCGGCTTTCCGCTGGCGCCGGCCGAGCTGGAGATGGTGGCTGCGGTGATCGGCCCGACGGTGCTGCGCGAGTTGCTGATCGAAGCGCGCGTGCTGGACGCGCAGGAGGCGTTCGCGCGCGGCCTCGTCACGCGCGTCGTAGCCGATGCCGACGTGGCCGCCGAGGCGCGCGCCGCCGCCGAGCGAATTGCCGCACTGTCACCGCAGGCACTGCGCCTGAACAAGCGCGCGCTTCGTCAGTTCACACAAGCCGCGCACAGCAGCGCCGCCGAGCAAACAAAACCGCCTCCAAGCGGGCTTGCCCCCACCGGCCAGCGACGCGGCCACCCAGGCGTTCATGACGCAATCGGTCTTGGCCTTGTCGGACAGCATGTTCTACCCGGCGCCGGTGCTTTTGCAGCTGGATGAATTCAAGCAAGTGCAAGCCAGCGTCTTCCAGGTGACCCGCGCGCCCGGCCAAAATCTGGTGTATTTGGG
>JANOEG010000712.1:0-4440 GCA_031413095.1 Burkholderiales bacterium
GTCCGACAGCACGCTGCGCACGGTGCGGTTCAAGTTGCGGTTGAGGGCGTTGCCGTGCTGCGTCTGAAAGCCCGGCGTGTCGACAAACACGCATTGCGCGCCGGCCTCGGTGCGGATGCCGGTGATGCGGTGACGCGTGGTCTGCGCCTTGTTCGACGTGATGCTGATTTTCTGGCCGACCAGGGCGTTGAGCAGCGTGCTCTTGCCGACGTTGGGCCGGCCGACGATGGCGACGAGTCCGCAACGTTGCGGCGACTGGATTTCTGCGGTGTCCAAGGAGTGGGTCGGCGGACTCAAGACCGCAAAGGGCCGTCCGGTTTGTCGCTGGCTTTAAGGCTGACGAGCATACGCCGTGCAGCGTCCTGTTCGGCGCTGCGGCGCGATTTGCCCTCGCCGTGCTCGGTCAGGCCGAGCGCTGGTACTGCGCATTCGACATCGAAGGTCTGTGCGTGCGACTGGCCGCGCGTGCCGACGATGCGGTAGGCCGGCACCGGCAGCTTTCTTGCCTGCAGCCACTCCTGAAGCTCGGTCTTGGCGTCCTTGCTCCAGCCATCGATGTCGCTGCCGGAGATGACCTCACCGAACAAGCGCTGCACCAGGGCTTGCGCCGGCGCATAGCCGCCGTCGAGGAAGGTGGCGCCGATCAGTGCCTCGACACAGTCAGCCAGGATCGACGGTCGCTGCGCACCACCGCCGCGCGCTTCACCTTCAGACAAGCGCAGCACGTCCGGCAGGCCGATGGTCAGGGCCACACGAGCCAGGCTGTCCTCACGCACGAGGTGAGCGCGCACCCGCGTCAAGTCACCTTCATCGGAGCCGGCAAAGCGCTCGTACAACAGCGCCGAGATGGTGGCTTGCAGCACGGCATCGCCGAGAAATTCGAGGCGCTCGTTGTGCTCTGCGCCCGCGCTGCGATGGGTCAGCGCACGAGTCAGCAGCGCGCTGCTGGCGAAACGGTGCCCCAGCCTTTGTTGCAGCGCGCCGAGCAATGCGTCCATGCTGTGCGGCATGAGCTACTGAGAACGGCCCTCGCCGCTGTACTTGATCAGCAGATACACCGGATCGACCAAGGGCACTTCCTTGTTGTATTCGAAACGGATCACGATTTTGTCGTTCTCCTTGGTGATCTGCAGGTCCTGGCCGCTGATGCTGGAGATTGAATACTCGATGTCCTTCTGCCGGTCGAACGCCTTGCGCGCTTCTGGGACCGTGCCCGGCTGGTCCTGCGCGATCTTCTTGACCGCGCGCTGGATGGTCGTGAACTCGTTGATCGTCGGCAACACCCGGATGACGACGAGCGCCACCACGGCCACCAGGATGCCCCAGAACAACAGCCCAATGAGCGTCAGGCCGCGTTGTCGAACAACGGCGGCGCGTCGGGTCTTGGCTCGCATCATGGAAGTGCCCTCCAGGCTTTCTTGAGCAGCGCTTTCAACGGAAAACGCCGATACGGCCGAGGTTACCGAAATTCATCCACACGAAGAAGGCCCGGCCCTTGAGATTTCGGTCTGGGACGAAGCCCCAGTAGCGCGAATCGACGGAATTGTCACGGTTGTCGCCCATCACGAAGTAGTGGCCGGCAGGCACCTTGCAGGCCACGCCTTCAGCGCTGTAGCGGCAGGCATCGCGGTTGGGAAACTGCTCGGCTCCCGGGACGAACGGCGGACGGTCGGCGAGCAGAAGGATGCGGTGATCGACGCCGACCAGGTTCTCGCGCAGTTGCTGCGTGTACTTGTGGCTCTCCTCGTCGAGGTAGTCGGGAAGCGCTGTCGTCTCGACGGCCTTGCCGTTGATCGTCAGCTTCTTGTTCAGCCACGCCACTTCGTCGCCGGGCAGACCGACGACGCGCTTGATGTAGTCGATGCGCGGATCGGGCGGGTAGCGGAAGACAACGACGTCGCCGCGCGCCGGTTCGCCGGTCGCCAGCAGCTTCCGGTCCACCACCGGCAGGCGCACGCCATAGGCGAACTTCTGCACCAGGATCAGATCGCCCGACTCCAAGGTCGGCAGCATCGAGCCCGACGGAATCTTGAACGGTTCGAACAGGAACGAGCGCAGCAGGAAGACGACCAGGATCACCGGGAACAAGCCGGCGGTCCAGTCGAGCCACCAAGGCTGCGCCAGGATGTTGGCACGAGCTGCTTCGGTGAAGCTGCTGTCGACCTTCTCGATGCCCTGCTTGGCCAGGTCAACCTGGCGGGCCGCAAGTGCGGCCTCTGCCTTGGCCGCAGCCTTGACGCGCGCCGGCGCGAAATAGAAGCGCTCGGCCAGCCAGTAGAAAAACGTGACCAGCGTCAGCAGGAACAGCAACAGCGAGAAGTCACCAATCCAGCGGTCCTGAAACCAGCCGCCGAGATAGATGAGCAGCGCGCCGTAGAGCAGCGCCGTCAAGGTGCCCATGAAACCCATCAATCGTCCACCTGAAGTATGGCCAGGAACGCTTCCTGCGGCACCTCGACGGTGCCGATCTGCTTCATGCGTTTCTTGCCGGCCTTTTGTTTTTCGAGCAGCTTCTTCTTGCGCGTGATGTCGCCGCCGTAGCATTTTGCCAGCACGTTCTTGCGCAGCGCCTTGACGTCCTCGCGGGCGATGATGTTCGCACCGATAGTGGCCTGGATCGCCACGTCGTACATCTGCCGCGGGATGAGCTTGCGCATCTTGGCCGCCACGGCGCGGCCGCGATGCTGGCTTTGCGCGCGGTGCACGATCATCGCCAGCGGATCGACCCGCTCGCTGTTGATCAGGATGTCTACCTTCACCACATCGGCCGCGCGGTACTCCTTGAACTCGTAGTCCATGCTGGCATAGCCGCGCGAGACGGATTTCAACTTGTCGAAGAAGTCGAGCACGATCTCGGCCAGCGGCAGCTCGTAGGTCAGGTGGACCTGCTTGCCGTGGTACGCCATGTTGAGCTGCACCCCGCGCTTGACGTTGGCCAGCGTCATCACCGGCCCCACCGAATCTTGCGGCATGTAGAGCTGCACGGTGACGATCGGCTCGCGGATTTCGCGGATGCGGCCGAGGTCGGGCATCTTGCTCGGGTTCTCGACCTGAATCACCTCACCGTCGTTGAGCTCGATTTCATAGACCACGCTCGGCGCCGTCGTCACCAGGTCCTGGTCGAACTCGCGCTCCAGCCGCTCCTGCACGATCTCCATGTGCAGCAGGCCGAGAAAGCCGCAGCGAAATCCAAAGCCCAGCGCCTGGCTGACTTCCGGCTCGTAGCGCAGGCTGCTGTCGTTCAATTTAAGTTTTTCCAGCGCGTCGCGCAGCGACTCGTATTCGCTGGACTCGGTCGGGTACAGGCCGGCAAAGACCTGCGGCTGGATTTCCTTGAAGCCAGGCAGCGCCTGGGTGGCCGGGCCGGCGTTGTTGGGCAGCTTCTTTTCCAGCGTGATCGTGTCGCCGACCTTGGCCGCCTGCAGCTCCTTGATGCCGGCGATCAAAAAGCCGACCTCGCCAGCCCGCAGTTCCTCGCGCGGAATTGATTTCGGCGTGAAGACGCCAATCTGCTCCAGCGGATAGACGGCGTTGGTTGCCATCATGCGGATGCGATCGCCCTTCCTCAGCACACCATCCACGACACGCGCCAGCATGACGACGCCGACGTAGTTGTCGAACCAGCTGTCAATGATCATCGCCCGCGGCGGGCCGTCGGGGTTGCCGCGCGGCGCGGGCATGCGCTCAATCACGGCTTCCAAGATTTCATCGATGCCCTCGCCAGTTTTGGCCGAGCAGGGAATCGCATGTGTGGCGTCGATGCCGATCACGTCCTCGATCTCGGCCTTGGCGTTTTCCGGATCGGCCTGCGGCAGGTCCATCTTGTTGAGGACCGGCACCACTTCGACTTTCAGGTCGAGCGCGGTGTAGCAGTTGGCCACCGTTTGCGCTTCGACGCCCTGGCTGGCATCGACCACCAGCAGCGCACCTTCGCAAGCCGACAGCGACCGGCTGACTTCGTAGCTGAAGTCGACGTGGCCCGGCGTGTCGATCAGGTTCAGGTTGTAGGTCTTGCCGTTTTTCGCCTTGTACTCAAGCGCCGCCGTCTGCGCCTTGATCGTGATGCCACGCTCGCGCTCGATGTCCATGGAGTCGAGCACCTGCGCTTCCATCTCGCGGTCACTCAAACCGCCGCAGCGTTGGATCAACCGGTCGGCGAGCGTGCTCTTGCCGTGGTCGATGTGGGCAATGATCGAGAAGTTGCGGATGTGGTCCATCGAATCGAAATTGGGCGCTGAGTCAGCGGTCGTGGAGCGCGTCGCCGATCAAAGGCCGTTGCGCAGCACTGAGCGGCTCACCAAAGCGGATGAGCGGCGCCGCGTGGTTCTGGTTGAGAGGAAAAACGCATCCGCAAGGGACGAAAAAAAGGCGCGTCGAAGAGTGGACGCGCCTTCCAACAAAACGTTATGGCAACTGCTGTTGGGCTTTCATTCTAGCCAC
>JANOEG010000713.1:0-2327 GCA_031413095.1 Burkholderiales bacterium
GCCCGCTCGATGGCATCCTGATCGTTCTCGGCCATATGGTCGGCGACGCCGGAGACGCGGGTATGCATATCGGCGCCACCCAAATCCTCGGCCGTCACGACTTCGCCGGTCGCCGCCTTCACGAGTGGGGGGCCGGCGAGGAAGATCGTCCCCTGGTTCTTCACGATGATCGCTTCGTCGCTCATCGCGGGCACGTAAGCGCCGCCCGCCGTGCACGAGCCCATCACCACCGCGATCTGCGGGATGCCGGCAGCGCTCATCTGCGCCTGGTTGAAGAAGATGCGGCCGAAGTGGTCGCGGTCCGGGAACACGTCGTCCTGGTTCGGCAGATTCGCGCCGCCGCTGTCCACCAGGTAGATGCACGGCAGGCGGTTCTGCTGCGCGATCTCCTGCGCGCGCAGGTGCTTCTTCACCGTCATCGGGTAGTAGGTGCCGCCCTTCACCGTGGCTTCGTTGCACACCACCATGCACTCGACGCCGGCCACGCGGCCGATGCCGGCGATCAGGCCCGCGCCCGGTGCCGCGTTGTCGTAGATGTCGAGCGCCGCCAGCGGTGCAACTTCGAGAAACGGCGTGTCCGGGTCGAGCAGCATCTCCACGCGGTCGCGCGGCAGCAGCTTGCCGCGCGCCAGGTGCTTGGCACGCGGGCCGTCGCCGCCGCCTTGCGCGATCTGTTCGAGCTTGGCGTTCAAGTCATCGACCAGCGCGCGCATCGCCGCCGCGTTGGCCTTGAAGTCTTCCGAGCGCGGGTTGAGCTTGCTGGCCAACGTGGGCATGTTGTCTCCGTGAGGCGCTGATTGACGTTAACGTCAATTGGGATTCTACGGGGCCAAATCGGCCTACCATCGCTTCGTTCCCATGAGGCACGCCATGACAGAACTGCGCGACTACCGCCTGCAGGACAACCTCGCCGCCACGTCCGGCGCGGTCTTTCTGACTGGCACGCAGGCCCTGGTGCGTCTGCTGATGATGCAGCGCACACGCGACAAGGCCGCCGGCCTGAAGACGGCCGGCTTCGTCTCCGGCTACCGCGGCTCGCCGCTGGGCATGGTTGACCAGCAGTTGTGGAAGGCGAAGCAACTGCTCGACGCCGCGGGCGTGCAGTTCCTTCCTGCCATCAACGAAGACCTGGCCGCCACCGCCTGCCTGGGCACGCAGCGCGTCGCGCTCGACCCGAAGCGCACCGTCGAGGGCGTGACGGCGATGTGGTACGGCAAGGGCCCGGGCGTCGATCGCTCGGGCGATGCGCTGAAGCACGGCAACGTCTATGGCTCGTCGGCGCAGGGCGGCGTGCTCGTGATTGCCGGCGACGACCACGGCTGCGTCTCGTCTTCCATGCCGCACCAGAGCGACATGGCAATGCAGGCCTGGAGCATGCCGGTGCTGCACCCGGGCAACGTCGCCGAGTACCTGGAGTTCGGTCTGTACGGCTGGGCGCTGTCGCGCTTCTCCGGCGCGTGGGTGGGATTCAAGGCGCTCAGCGAAGTCGTCGAATCGGGCATGACGGTCGACCTCGACGCGGTGGCGCTGGACTTCACGCGGCCGGTGGACTTTGCGCCGCCCCAGTCGCTGCATGTGCGCTCGGTCGATCTGCCGTCGCTCGCGCTGGAAGAGCGCCTGGACTTGAAGCTCGACGCGGTGCGCGCCTTCGCGCGCATCAACTCGCTCGACAAGCACATCGTCGCCAGCCCGCGGGCGACGCTTGGCATCGTCACCGTCGGCAAGGCGCACTTCGACTTTCTGGAAGTGTTGCGCCGCCTGGCGCTCGATCCGAACGCACTGGCCGCGGCAGGGGTGCGTGTCTACAAGGTCGGTCTCGTCTTCCCGCTCGAGCCGACGCGCATGCTCGACTTCGTCAACGGCTTGGAAGAGATCCTCGTCATCGAGGAGAAAGGCCCTGTCGTCGAGCGCCAGATCAAGGAGTTGCTGTACGCGGTACCGAACGAGCAGCGGCCCCGCATCGCCGGTAAGACCGACAGCGAAGGACGGCCGCTGATCGCAGCACTCGGCGAGCTGCGACCGTCGCGCATCATGGCCGTCGTCGCCGAGTGGCTGGCGCGACTGAACCCGGCGCTCGACCGGCGCCACCTCGTCGTCGATTTCACGATGCCGTCGCTGCTGTCGAACGACGCCGACGCCGTCAAGCGCCAACCCTATTTCTGCTCCGGCTGCCCGCACAACAGCAGCACCAAGGTGCCCGAAGGCTCGCGCGCCTTGGCTGGTATCGGCTGCCACTTCATGGCCAGCTGGATGGAGCGCGACACGAGCGGCCTGATCCAGATGGGCGCCGAGGGCGTCGATTGGGCGGCGCATTCGCGCTTCACGAC
>JANOEG010000714.1:0-2292 GCA_031413095.1 Burkholderiales bacterium
CCATGCAGCGCAAACACGTCGAGCGTGTCGTCGATGCCGGTGCGCTTCTTGAAGTGCACCACGGCGGCAAAGCACACCAAGCCCGAGATCGCACCGATGAACATCGCGCCCGAGACGCCGACATACCCCGACGCCGGCGTGACCGCGATCAGGCCGGCGATGGCGCCGGTCATCGTGCCGAGCACGCTCCACTGGCCGCGCTTCAGGTTCTCAGCCAGGCCCCAGACCACGGCGCCGGCGCAGGCCGCGACCTGCGTGGCCAGCAGCGCACCCGCTGCACGGGTACCGGCTTCGAAGGCTGAGCCGGCGTTGAAGCCGAACCAGCCCGCCCACAGCAAGCCGGCGCCGAGCACCGTGATCAGCAGGTTGTGCGGCACCATCGGCTCGCGGCCGAAGCCGCGGCGCGGGCCGAGCAGCCAGGCGGCAGCAAGGGCGCTGGCACCGGAGGCGATGTGCACCACCGTGCCGCCGGCAAAGTCCATGTGGCCCATCTTGGCCAGCCAGCCGGTCGGCTGCCAGACCCAGTGCGCCACCGGCGCATAGACGACCACCAGCCACAGCGCGGCGAAGAGGAAGGTCACGCCGATGCGCATCCGTTCGGCGGTCGCGCCGAGGATCAGCGCGAAGGTGATGATGGCAAACGAGAGCTGGAAAAGGAAGAACACCGACTCGGGCACTGTCGGCGCGAGCACATGCGCGCCGACCTTGGGGCCGACGAGCCCGGCCGACAGCGCGTGGCTCAAGTCCCCGATCCACGGCGACCCAGGCGTGAAGGCCAGCGAGTAGCCGATAGCAGCCCAGACGATCGTGATCACCGCCGCGCCGATCACCGTGTGAGCAACGATCGACAGCGCGTTCTTCGAGCGCAGCATGCCGCTGTAGAACAGGATGATGCCGGGCATCGTCATCATCATGACGAGCACGGTGCTGATCAACATCCAGGCCGTGTCGGCGCCGCTGAACGCGGGCGCAGCCGCCGCCACCGGCGCTGCCGTGGTTTGGGCCATCGCTGCGGCGCAGCCTCCCCAGCACGCCAGTGCGGCGAGCAGGCGCGTGGTGCGCGGGTGGTTTGACTTCGACAACATGGACGCTCCTGTTCGACACACGCGGGACGGCCGCGACTCGAGGGCCCGATTGTTTGAAGCGCAGTTGCGAAGTCCCCGTGATGCAGTGCACGGGTGGCGCTTCACAGCACCAGCGCACCAAAAAGACCAACCCGGCCGTGATCGAATACCGCGGCGCGGCAGGTCAACGAGGAAACGTGCGGCTATCGAATCCCCTGATGCTGTGGGCCACCCTGCCGCCCAGAATCGACGCCTGTCACGGGAGCGCTCGATGGAGAAGGTCTGGTTGAAGCACTACCCCGCCGGCGTGCCTGCGGCGGTGAAGACCGACGTTTATCCATCACTGATCACGCTGCTCGAAGAAAGCTTCAAGAAGTACGGCCACTTGCCCGCGTACAAGTTCATGGGCAAGACGATCAGCTTCGGTCAGGTCGATGATCAGTCGCGCGCTTTCGCGGCCTACCTGCAAAGCCTCGGCCTCGTGCGAGGCGACCGCGTGGCGATCATGATGCCCAACGTGCCGCAGTACCCGGTGGCGGTGGCCGGCACCCTGCGCGCAGGCTATGTCGTCGTCAACGTCAACCCGCTGTACACGCCGCGCGAACTCGAACACCAGTTGAAGGACTCGGGAGCCAAGGCGATCGTCATCCTCGAAAACTTCGCCGGCACCTTGCAGCAGGTGATCGACGCGGTGCCGACGAAGAAGATCGTGCTCGCGTCGATGGGCGACATGCTCGGCTTGTTCAAGGGCCTCGTCGTCAACCACGTCGTTCGCAACGTCAAGAAGATGGTGCCGGCCTTCAACCTGCCGGGCGCGGTGCGCTTCAACGATGCCATCAAGCAGGGCCGCGGCAAGTCCTATACCGCACCGCAGATCGGGCCCGACGACATCGCGGTGCTGCAGTACACCGGCGGCACCACCGGCGTCAGCAAGGGCGCGGTGCTGCTGCACCGCAACCTCATCGCCAACCTGCTGCAGGCCGAGGCCTGGTACCAGCCGGCGCTGAAGAAGATTCCGCCCGGCGAGCAGATCGTCACCGTCTGCGCGCTGCCGCTGTATCACATCTTCGGCTTCAACACGAACATGATGCTCGCCATGCGCATGGGCGGCTGCACCCCGCTGACCAGGAGCCAGGAACCGGCGGGCACGTGGCGCGGTTGCTCCAGGTAATAGCTGAGCTGCCATTGGAAATCATAGCGCGGCACGTGCAGCAGTGTCTCGCGTTTG
>JANOEG010000715.1:0-3967 GCA_031413095.1 Burkholderiales bacterium
GAGATCAGCTCTTCGATGATGAAGTGGCCGTAGTGCTGCGCCCGTTCAGCGTTGAACGGTTTGACCGTGTCGGCGATGCGCTGCGCCTGGTCGTCGTCGGCCGCCTGCACGACCAGAAAGTGATAGCCGTGCTCGGCCAGCGTGCGGTGCGCCTTGACCAGATTGAGCTCCTGCCCCACCGACGCCAGCGCGGTGGCGTTCTGCAGGTCGGTGTCGACCTGGCGGATCATTTCGTCGGCCGTGTAGGCGGTGACGGCCTCACCAGACAGGCCGATGCTGCCGAGTCCCTGCACGGCGCTGGCTTGGTCCTCGGCCGACGGAAATGAAATGACGACGTGACCCACCGGCTTGAAGACGCCGTGGCTGGTCTGTGGGTGTTGCTTGTCCATGAGGTTCTCGCTTCGGCACCGATGAAGGCGATGCTTGATTGCACTCTCGGTCAGCGGCGCATTGCCGAGCAGCCGTCGTGCCCGCGTTGCGTTGTAGGACGGCGCCGCATCGGGGGTTTGCGCATGAGGTCTTGTCCGACAGCCAAGCGCTGGCCGGTCGATACGCTGACCAGCGATGACGATCGCTGCGCCTCCTGTTTCATTGCCACGCCCGCGCGCGGTGCTGCACCCTGGGCAGTTGCCCGCGTTGGCCAAGGACGCGGTCGTTGCCTGGTTCGACGATCGCGCGCCGACGATGGGCGCGGCGCTGGCGTACTACACGCTGTTCTCGATCGCGCCGCTGCTGCTGATCGTGATCGCCGTCGCCGGTGCGGTGTTCGGCGCCGATGCTGCGGAGGGCGAGATCTTTCGCCAGCTGCAAGGCCTGCTCGGCGCGGAGGGCGCGACGGCCGTGCAAGGCCTGTTGGCCAGCGTGCGCCAGCGCGAGCAATCGGGATGGGGCGCACTCGTCGGTGGTGTGTTGCTGGTGGTCGGTGCGACCAGCGTTTTTGCCGAGCTGCAGGATTCGCTCGACCGCATCTGGCGCGCACCCGTGCGCCCCGGCACGTCCGGCTGGTGGTTGCTGCTGCGCTCGCGGCTGCTGTCGTTCGGCTTCATCCTCGGCATCGGCTTTTTGCTGATGGTGTCGCTGGTCATCAGCGCCGGCCTGTCGGCCTGGGGGCGCTGGTGGGCGCCGCTGTTCGGCGGCTGGGCGTGGCTGCTGCAATCGGTCAACGCCGTGCTGGCTTTCGTGCTGACGACGGCGGGCTTCGCGATGATCTACCGCTTCATGCCGAGCGTGCGCGTGCAATGGCGCGACGTCACACTCGGCGCGCTGGTCACAGCCACGCTGTTCACCTTCGGCAAATGGCTGATCGCGCTGTACATCGGCACGACCGCGGTCGCCAGCGGCTTCGGCGCCGCCGGCTCGCTGGTCGTGCTGCTGGTCTGGGTGTACTGGTCGGCGCAGGTCTTTCTGATCGGCGCCGAATTCACGCGCCTGGTCGCCGAGCGCTACGGCTCGCACACCTCGTCGGCGCCGGCAGCGGCCTGAGAACACCTCTCAGGGCACGCTGCCGCGTCAGCTCGCCGGTACGCCAGGGGTTGTCAAGCCTCGGCGGTGATCTCGGCCATCAGTTCATCCTTGCGCGCCGCCATCTCGGCGCCGAGCAACTTGGTGTCGAGCTTGGCCTTCTTGACCTTGGGGAACATCTCGCCTTCTTCTTCCTTGACGTGGTGGTCGATGTACTCGCCGAGCACTTTGACCTTGGCGTCATAGAGCGCTTCGTCGGGGCTCGAACCTTCGAGCTGCGAGATCAGGTCCTTGGCCGTCGAGTGCTCGACGTCTGCCTCGTCGACCAGCGCCTCGTCGTCGCCGAGCACGTCGCGCGCGGCCGGGTAGAAGAGCTCTTCTTCGACCTGGGCGTGAACGGTCAGCGCGTGGCAGATCTGCTGTGCGAGCGCCTGTTTTTCATCGACGTCGCCGTCGGCTTCGACCAGCTTGTCGTATTGCTTGAAGAGTGCCTTGACGGCCTTGTGGTCGCTCATCAGCATCTCGATGGCGTCGCCCGGTGCCGGCTTCGATGTTGATTTGGCGGTGCGGGTTTTGCTTGCTGTGCTCATGTCAGTGTCCTTGGTGGTGCAGGTGAACGGGTGCGTTCAGGCGTTGATGGTGCGTGCGTCGTCGCGCAGACGGCGCACTTCGTCGTGGTTGCGTTTGGCCGCCTCGTACTGCGTTTGCACGATGCTGCGCACGGCTTCCGGCAACGGCTCCTTGAGCGCTTTGCGATAGCTGTCGAGGGCGTGGTCTTCGCCGCGTTCGGCTTCTTCGAGGATTGCCAGGTCGGTCTGCTGCGACAGCGTGCCGCGCACCGCGACCCAGCCGCGGTGGATGGCGCCGGCCACCGAGCCGCCGTCTTCGGCCTTGCCGCCAAGGCGCACCACCTCCGCAGCCAGTCGGTTGGCCGCCAGGCTGCATTGGTCTGCGGCTTGCGCAAAGCGCATGCGCGTCTCCGGATTGCGCAAATGCTCGGCCGATGCGCGGTAACCGTACTCGCCGTCCTTGCAGGTTTCGATCAAGTCATTCAGAGTGCTGATCACGTCGTCGTTGTCCATGGGAAAGCCCTTTCGTGAGCGGGTGGGAGGGAACGCCACGAGGGGCACGTGGCGTGCCTGCCAACGGGTCCGTGGACGCCGGGAACGCCGCTTGCCCTCTAGCCTGCATGAACGCTCAAACCGCCGCCATCACCGCACCTTCGACGCAGGACGCCGTCCAGTTCCTCAGTGCCGACCACCGCCAGATCGAGGCCCTGCTGGCCGACTGCGCGCGGGCGTCGGTGGAGGGCGGTGCCGCCGCCGATCGGACCGGCCTGCTCGGCCGGTTGGCCGTGCGGCTGCGTGCGCACGAGACCATCGAACACGAGTTGTTCTATCCGGCGCTGAAGGGCTGGATCGATGCCGATGTGCTCGAGCGCGCGGCCGCAGACCATCAGCGCATCGATGCGCGCCTCGAAGCCATCGCCTCGTCCGAAGCCGATCCGTCAGCGGCCATCGCCGAACTCGCGCAGTGGGTGCGCCAGCATGCGCAGTTCGAGGAGCGCGAACTGTTCGCCGCGGCGGCCTCTGCACTCGACCTGTCGGCCTTGGGCACGGCGCTTGCGCTGCGCCGCGCCAAGCTGCTTGGCGGCGACGAAGGCGCGGATTGAGGAGCACGGCGATGCAAGCTGTCCTGCGTTCGACCCCGCTCGCGCGTCCGGCGCTGCGCAGCACCCGTGTGGTCGTCATCGACAACAGCGCCGATGCGGCGGATGCGGTCGCCGACGCCTTGCGCGCCAATGGCTGCGACGTGGAGGTTGCTTACGACAGCGCGGACGGCATCGACGCGGTGGCGCTGCACCATACCGACTGTGTGCTGATCGACATCGACATGCCGCGCATCGACGGCATCGAGGTCGCGCGCTGTCTGCGCGAAGTGCACCGCAAAGACTTGATCCTGATCGGCCTCACCAGAGCGCGCCATGCGGTCAGCGCCGCCGCTTCAGACCTGTCCGTGTTTGACCATTGCCTGGCCAAACCGCTCGATGTCAGCGCAGTGCGCGCGCTGCTGCGGTTGCCGCGGGCCTGAACAAACTAACCCGAGCGCGAGCCGCTCAGCGCGGCATCACGCGCCAGACGACGTTGCCGACATCGTCGGCCACCAGAAGGGCGCCGTGGCCATCGATCGCCACGCCCACCGGCCGACCGAGCGCCTCGCCCTCGGCGTTCACGAAGCCGGTCAGGACGTCGCGTGGCAAGCCGATCGGCTTGTCGCCTTCGAAAGCCACATAGACGACCTTGTAGCCCGACAGCGGTTGGCGGTTCCACGAACCGTGCAGGCCGACGAACATGCCGTGCACCGGCACTGCGGCGGCCGGCGCTGATGCCGCCAGCGCGCTGGCAGCAGTGGCCGCAGGGGCTGCAATGGGAGCCGCCGGGGCGCTGGGTGCACCGGCCACGGCCAGCGCCGCGGTCAATGGGCTCGGCGCAGCCGCGGCCAGCCC
>JANOEG010000716.1:0-2536 GCA_031413095.1 Burkholderiales bacterium
TCGGTGAGGTACTCGATCTCGTCGTAGTCGTAGAACACCACCTTGCCATGGCGGGTGACGCCGAAGTTCTTCCACAGCATGTCGCCGGGGAAGATGTTGGCGGATACCAGATCCTTGATGGCGTGGCCGTACTCCACCACCGCGTGCTCGATCTGCTGCGGCGTGGCATCGGCCAGGTAGATGTTCAGCGGGATCATGCGGCGTTCGATGTACACATGCTTGATGACCAGCACGTCGCCATCGTCCTCGATCACGCTCGGGCAGAACTTCTTCAGCTCGTCGATCAACGCAGCCTCGAAGCGTGCCCGCGGGAAGGCCACGGCGGTGTACTCCAGCGTGTCGGCCATGCGGCCGACGCGATCGTGCGTCTTGACCAGCAGGTACTTGCCCATGATCTGCTCGCGCGACGTGTCCTTGGGCGGTGGGTAGAAATCCTTGATGACCTTGAACACGTAGGGAAACGAGGGCAGGTCGAAGACCAGCATCACCATGCCCTTGATGCCGGGCGCGATGCGGAACTGATCGGTCGAATGGCGCAGGTGGTAGAGGAAATCGCGGTAGAAGAGGTTCTTGCCGTGCTTCTGCAGGCCGAGCGCGTTGTAGATCTCGGCACGCGGCTTGCGCGGCATCAGCGAGCGCAGGAACTGCACATAGGCGCTCGGCACTTCCATGTCGACCATGAAGTAGGCGCGGGCGAAGCTGAAGACCAGCAGCAGATCGTCTTCGCCGAACAGCGCGGCGTCGATCGTCAGTCCAGAGTTCTCGCCATGAATGATGGGCAACGCGAACGGCGTTTCGACAAATCCGTTGATCACCTTGCCGACGAGGTAGGCGCCCTTGTTGCGGAAGAACAGCGACGCCAGCACCTGGATCTGGAAGTTCGTGCGCAGGCGATGGTCGCCGAGCTCGTGCAGCACGGCGGCGGTCACATGGTCGACATCGCGTTGCAGGTCTTCGAACGGATGAGCGAGCTCGAAGTTGGTGACGATGCGCAGCAGCGTGGCGCGCAGCGTCTCGCGCGTTGGGTAGTAGGCGCGGTAGGTCGGCGTTGCCGCGGGCTCGTCGTTCTCGATGTACTCGGTGCTGACAGCGGGCCGCACGAACAGGAAGTCATTGCGGAAATAGCTGCGGTGCAGCAGCCGAGTGCTCACCGAATTGAAGAACGTCTCGGCGAGTTCGGGCTGATGGTGGTTGGTGAGCAGGCCGATGTAGTGCAGCTTCATTTGTTGCCAGACCTCGGCCGGCAGGTTCGGCGCATCGAACTCGCGCGTCAGGCGCTCGGCGGCTTCGGCCACGCGCATGTCGTAGAACTCGATGCGCTCGCGCTGTGCACGCTGCTGGCCATGCCAGTCGCCGGCCTCGAAGCGCGCCATGGCCTCGCGCGTGGTTTCACGGAACAGCCGGTAGTGGCGGTTGAAGCCTTCGAGCATGGCCTGTGCGATCACCACCGCACGCGGGTCGGTCAGGCTGGGGAACATTGCGTTGCGTTGGCTCATGTCATTCACGGGTTCTGGCCCAGATCCAGCGGTCGATCACCTGGCCGGCCTTGATTGCGCTTTGCCGCTGCACGCCTTCGAGCACGAAGCCGCTTTTTTCGGCGACCCGCATCGAGCGCTGGTTGCCGGCATGGATGGGCGCGAACACGCGCGTGATCTGCGGGTTGTCGAAGGCGCGTCGCACCAGCGCCGCTGCTGCTCGCGTGGCGATGCCGCGGCCCCAGTGCGCCTCGGCAAGCCACCAGCCGACTTCGGCGTGGCAGCGCAAGTGGCCCTGCTCTTGCGCGATGCCGCAGCCACCGATGGCCTCATCGCCTGCCGCGATGGCCCAGTTGTCACCGCCGAACTCGATGTGGCCGCATTGCACCCAGTACTCGGCCATCTCCATCGTGTACGGGTGCGGAAAGCTGTCGCTCATCCAGCGCCAGACGTCGACGTTGTTGGCGTGGTGAGTCAATGCGGCAGCGTCGCTGCCACTCCAGCCCCTCATCACACAGCCGCGTCCTTCACCATCCAGGCCAAGATCGATCGTCGGCAGCGGCGCGCGCTCAATCGAGGCCACAGTCGGCCCTCCACTGCGCCAGACGAGCCAGCGACACGCCCATGCCGCCGCATACTTCGATCAGCGGCGCCTTGAAGCGTGCGAAGACCTCCGGGTGAACGTCCAGTGCCGCAATCGATGCGCCGCAGGCCGGTTCGACGAGCACGCGCGTGGTGTCGGCGAAGCGCGTGCAGGCCTGCACCGCTTGCGGGTCGCTCACGACCACGCTGATGATTTGATGCTCGCGCGTCAGTTCGAGCAGCCGCGGCGTCACGCGCCGCGCGCCGAGCGAGGTGGCGATGGACGTGATCGCCGGCAGCGTCACCGGCTCGCCGGCCGCGAGCGCGGCGGCAAAACTCGCGGCGCCGTCGGTCTCGACGGCGATCACCGGCACATGGCTCAGCCGGTTGCGGCGCAGCCCTTCGACGATGCCTGCCAGCAACCCACCGCCGCCGACGCTGGCCACCACGCAGTCGAACGCAACGCCGCGGCGCACCAC
>JANOEG010000717.1:0-3221 GCA_031413095.1 Burkholderiales bacterium
ACCGCGGCAGCCGCTGTCAGCACGATTGGCCGAAAACGCCGCACCGCAGACTCGACGATCGCCGTCCACGTTGGCACGCCCTTCTTGCGGTCCTGTTCGATCTGGTCGATCAGGATCACCGAGTTGCGCATGATCATTCCTGCCAGCGCGATGAAGCCGAGCAGCGCGACGAAGCCGAACGGCCGGTTGAGCAGCAGCAGCGCACCGGCCACCCCGGCAATGCCCATCGGCGCGGTGAGCACGACCAGGAAGGCGCGCGACACCGATTGCAGTTGCAGCACGAGCAGCGTGAACATGATGAACAGCATCACCGGCACGCCGACCGCGATCGAGTCCTGGCCTTTGCTGCTCTCGGCGACTGCGCCAGCGATCTGGATGTCGTAGTCGGGTGGCATCTGGGCCTTCAACTTCTGCAGCTCGGGCCAGACCTGGAAGGTCACCGTCGGGCCTTGCACGCCTTCGACGACATCGCCCTGCACGGTGGCCGCAAATTTGCGGCCTTCGCGCCAGATGACGCCGGGCTCCCATCCGAATTCGAAGCTGGCGATCTGCGCGAGCGGGATGGCGCGACCACTCGCTGTCGGCAGGTACGCGGTTGCCAGATCGGTGATCGCATTGCGCTCGTCGGCGGGTTGGCGCAGCACGATGTCGATCAGCTTGTCGCCTTCCCGGTACTGGCCGACCGTCGAGCCCGACAGCACCGTGCGTGCCGCCACTGCGATGTTCTGGCTGGTCACGCCGAGGGCGCGTGCCTTGTCCTGGTCGACTTGCAGGCGCAGCACCTTGATACGCTCGTTCCAGTTGTCGTTGACGCCGCGCATATTCGGGTTCGCTTGCAGGATAGCCTTCGCTTGTTCGGTCCAAACGAGCACGCCGGCAACATCGGGGCCGACCACGCGGAACATCACGGGGTATGGCACCGGTGGGCCGTTCGGCAAAACTTTCGAACGGCCACGCACTTCCGGGAACTCGGTGGCCAGCAACGCTGGCAACTTCGTGCGCAGCGCATCGCGTGCGGCCAGGTCTTTCGGCAAGACGATGAACTGGCTGACGTTGCTGTTCTGGAAGATCTGGTCAAGCGGCAGATAGAAACGCGGCACGCCGCTGCCGATCCACGCCGTCACGCTGGCCACGCCCTCTTCCTTGGCGATGCGTGCTTCGAAGCGTTTGGCGATCGCTTCCGATTCCTGGAAAGTCGCGCCCTCGGGCAGCCACAGATCGACCAGCACTTCCGGCCGGCTCGAATCCGGGAAGAACTGCTGTTGCACGCGCCCCATACCGACGATGCCGAGCGCAAACGTCAGCAGCGTGATGCCGAGCGTGATCCAGCGGTGCGCCACGCACCAATTCACCAGCGCGCGCAGCCGAGAGTAGAACGGCGAATCGAACAACTCGTGGACTTCGCCGCCATCGGCGTGCGCCCGCGTGCGCAGCAGTTTGACACCGAGGTAGGGCACGAAATAGACCGACACGAACCAGGAGATCACGAGCGCGGCAGTCGTCACCGCGAAGATCGCAAACGTGTACTCACCCGTCACCGACTTGGCCAAACCAATTGGCAGGAAGCCCGCGGCAGTTATCAGCGTGCCGGTCAGCATCGGCATTGACACCAGCTCGTAGCTGAAGGTGGCGGCGCGCGTGCGGTCGTAGCCCTCTTCCATCTTGCGCACCATCATCTCGACGGCGATGATCGCGTCGTCGACGAGCAGCCCGAGCGCGATGATCAGCGAGCCGAGCGAGATCTTGTGCAGGCCGACGCCCCAATAGAACATCGTGACAAAGGTGATCGCGAGCACGAGCGGGATCGTGATGCCGACGACCAAGCCCGGCCATATGTCGATGCGAAACGGCTTGGTGTGAAAGCCCAGCGCAATGAAGCTCACAGCGAGCACGACGACGATGGCCTCGATCAGCACGCGCACGAACTCGCCGACCGAGCGTGCCACCGCCTCCGGCTGGTCCTGGATCTGGCTCATCTCGATGCCGACCGGCAATGTCGATTGAATCGTTTTGGCCTCGCTGCGCAGCGATTGACCAAGCGCAATGATGTCGCCACCCTTGGCCATCGACACCCCGAGAGCGATCACCTGCTTGCCTTGGTGGCGCACCTTGACCTGCGGCGGGTCGATCGTGCCCCGGCTTACCGTTCCGATGTCGCCCAGCCGCAGCTGCGTGCCCTGCCCCGTCGTCGCATTGACGCCGCGGATCGGGAACTGCTCCAACTCCTTGATTGACTTGAACTGGCCGCCGATGCGCACCTGCAGGTTCTCGCTGCCGGCATTCAACTGCCCCGTGCCCTCGACAGCGTTCTGCGCCGAAAGCTGTGCGATCACCTGATTGAAGTCCAGGCCCAGTGTGGCCAGCCGCTTGTGCGAAATCTCGACGAAGACTTTTTCCGGCTGCGCGCCGAAGATCTCGACCTTGGCCACGTCCTTGATCCGCAAAAGCCGCTCGCGAACTTTGTCGGCATGCTCGCGCAGCTCTTCGTCCGAGAAGCCGTCGGCCGACAGCGCGTAGATCGTGCCGTAGACATCGCCGAAGTCGTCGTTGAACACGGGGCCGATGACGCCGCTTGGCAGCGTCGATCGAATGTCACCGACCTTCTTGCGCGCCTGGTACCAGGAATCGCTAACCTCGCGGCCGCGAATCACTTCCTTGACCTGCAGGATCGTCAATGACTCGCCCGGCTTTGTGTAGCTGCGGATGACATCGCTGTACGGCACCTCCTGCAACGCACGCTCGACCTTGCTCGTCACCTGCTCGGCCATCTGCTCGGCGGAAGCACCCGGCCAGAAGGCCTGCACCACCATCGCGCGAAAGGTAAAAGGCGGGTCTTCGTCCTGGCCGAGCTGGAAGTACGCGGCAACGCCGAGCACGATCAACACCAGCATCAGGTAGCGCGTCAGCGCCGGGTGCTCGAGCGCCCAGCGCGAGATGTTGAAGCGCGAGGCGCTGTCGGCGGTCTTGTCCATGCGCGGGCCCGTTAGCGCGAAGCCGCGGGCGACGCGTTGTAGAGCGAGACTTTTTGCCCCGCCGTCAAGGTGTGCGCTCCGGCACTGACCACCGTCTGCCCGGCGACCACGCCGCTGGCAATCAGCACCATGTTGCCCTCGGCGCCGCCCACCATCACCGGCTGTGCACGCACCGTCATCGCTGCCGTGTCGAGCAGCCAGACCTGCGATTGCCCTTGTTGTTCGAACACGGCGGCGAGCGGCACCTTC
>JANOEG010000718.1:0-3587 GCA_031413095.1 Burkholderiales bacterium
CGGCAGCGCCACCTTCTCGGCGACCGCGCGCTGCATGTCGCGCACAGTGGACGCGAGGTCGCGGTCGCGCACATCCACGTAAATCCAGCCGGCCAGGCGCGCGTTCTCGCTGCGCAGCATCGGCGGGCCGTCGCTGATGCGGATGTCGGCCACGTCGCCGAGCACCAGGCGCGCGCCGCGCTCGCTGACGATCGGCAAACGCTTCAACTTGTCGAGCGAGTCGCGCAGCTCGCGCGGGTAGCGCACCGAGATCGGAAAGCGCTGCGTGCCCTCGACCGTTTCGCCGATGTTCTCGCCGCCGATGGCCGAGCTCACCACCGACTGCACGTCGGCGATGTTCATGCCGAAGCGCGCTGCCGCGTCGCGCCTGATGTCGATGTCGATGTAGCGCCCGCCTGTCAGCCGCTCGGCCAGCGCGCTCGACACGCCGGGCACTGCTTTCACCGCCTGCTCGATCGCCAGCGCCGCGCGGTCGATCGTGGCCAGGTCCGGTCCCGCCACCTTGATGCCGACGGCGCTCTTGATGCCCGTGGCCAACATGTCGATGCGGTTGCGGATAGGAGGAACCCAGATGTTGGTCAGCCCCGGCACGCGCACCGTGCGGTCGAGCTCGTCGATCAAGGCTTCGGGCGTCAGGCCCGGCCGCCACTGGTCGCGTGGCTTGAACTGGATCGTCGTCTCGAACATTTCGAGCGGCGCAGGGTCTGTCGCGGTTTCCGCGCGGCCGGCCTTGCCGTGCACGCTTTGCACCTCGGGCACGGTGCGGATCAGGCGGTCGGTTTGCTGCAGCAGCTCGGCCGCCTTTCCCGCTGAGAGACCGGGCAACGCGCTCGGCATGTACAGCACGTCGCCCTCATCGAGCGGCGGCATGAACTCGGCGCCCAGGCGAGTCAACGGCCACGCGCTCAGCACCAGCAGCACGGCAGCGATCACGAGCGTCACCTTCGGCCACTTCAATACCGCCTCGAGTAGCGGCCGGTAGATCGCGATCAGCGCGCGGTTGATCGGGTTCGCGCGCTCGTCGGGGATGCGCCCGCGCACGAGGTAGCCCATCAGCACCGGGATCAGCGTCACGGCCAGGCCTGCGGACGCCGCCATCGCGTACGTCTTGGTGAAGGCCAGCGGCGCGAACAGCCGCCCCTCTTGTGCCTGCAAACTGAACACCGGCACGAAGCTGAGCGTGATGATCAGCAGCGAGAAGAACAGCGCCGGGCCGACCTCGACGGCCGCGTCGCCGATGACGCGCCAGCGTTCTTCACCGGCCAGCGTCTGGTTCGGATGCTCATGCGCCCAACGCTCCAGCTTCTTGTGCGCGTTCTCGATCATCACCACCGCCGCATCGACCATCGCGCCGATCGCAATCGCAATGCCGCCGAGCGACATGATGTTGGCGTTGACGCCTTGATGTTTCATGACGATGAAGGCGATCAGCACGCCCAGCGGCAGCGAAACGATGGCGACGAAGGCCGAGCGAAGGTGCAGCAGGAACAGGCCGCAGACCAGCGCGACGACGACGAACTCTTCCACCAGTTTGTCGCGCAGGTTGGCGACCGCGCGTTCGATCAGGCCCGAGCGGTCGTAGGTGGTGACGATCTCCACACCCTTCGGCAGGCCGGGCTTGAGCGCTTCGAGCTTGGCCTTCACCGCGGCGATGGTGGCCAGCGCGTTCTGCCCCGAGCGCATCACGATCACGCCGCCGGTGACTTCGCCGTCGCCATCCAACTCGCCAATGCCGCGCCGCATCTCGGGGCCAACCTGGATGCGTGCCACGTCGGCCAGGCGCACCGACACGCCGGCATCGGTCGTCATCAAGGGCACGGCGCGAAAGTCATCGAGCGATTTCAGATAACCCGACGCGCGCACCACGTACTCTGCCTCGCCGAGTTCGAGCACCGCACCGCCGGCCTCCTGGTTGGCACCCTTCAGCGCATCGATGACGCGGTTGTGCGACAGGCCGTAGGCCGCAAGGCGATCCGGGTCGAGCACCACTTGGTACTGCCGCACCATGCCGCCGACGCTGGCCACCTCGGCCACGCCCTCGACGGTTTTCAGCTCGAAGCGCAGGAACCAGTCTTGCAATGCGCGCAACTGGCCAGCGTCCAACTTGCCGCTGCGATCGACCAGCGCGTACTGATAAATCCAGCCGACCCCCGTGGCATCGGGCCCGATGGCGGGCTTGGCGTTGGCCGGCAGGCGCGACGTCACCTGACTCAGCACTTCGACCACGCGCGAGCGCGCCCAGTACAGGTCGGTGCCGTCGGCGAACAGCACATAGACGAACGAGTCGCCGAAGAACGAATAACCGCGCACCGTCTTCGCGCCGGGCACCGACAGCATCGTGGTGGCCAGCGGGTAGGTCACCTGGTCTTCCACCAGCCGCGGCGCCTGGCCAGGCCACGGCGTGCGGATGATGACTTGCACGTCGGACAGATCGGGTAGCGCGTCGACGGGCGTGCGCATCAGCGACACCACGCCCCACGCGCTGACCATCGCGGTGGCCAGCAGCACGAGGAAGCGATTCGCGATCGACCAGCGGATCAGGCGCGCGATCATGGTTTTCTCACTCCACTCGCCGCGGCTTCGCTGGGATTCAATCGTGACTCCACAGCTTTCAAGCTCGCTTCGGAATCGATCAGGAACTGCGACGACACGACGACACGTTGGCCGGCTTGCAAGCCCTTGCGGATCGCCGTCTGGCCGCCGCTTTCGATGCCCGTCTCCACTTCCACCGGCCGAAAGCGTCCGCCGTCTTCGGCGACCATCACCACCGAGCGCGTGCCGGTCTGGATCACCGCATCGCTCGGCACCAGCAGCACCTTGTCGGCTTGCAAGTCGGCGAAGCTCATCGACACCGTCATGCCGGGCACCAGGCGCAGGCCGGCGTTGTTGAGCTCCACGCGTGCCTTGATCGTGCGCGTCGCGGGATTCACATCGGGCAGCAGCGCTTGCACGCGGCCGGTGAAAGTGAAGCCCGCCAACGCCGGCGTCGTCGCGCGCACCGGCGTGCCGGGCTTGAGCAGCGCAGCCTGGCTTTCCGGTACCTCGGCCTGTGCCCACACAGTCGCCGTGCCGCCGATGCGCACGAGGGTCGCGCCCGCGGCCACGGCCATGCCTTCGCGCGCCATCACCTCGGTGACCAGCCCACCGATGGGAGCGCGCACGGTGGTGCGGGCCATCACGCGCCCGCTCCGCTCAACTTGCGCGATCTGCGCTTCGACCATGCCGGCCAGCAGCATGCGCTGGCGCGCGGCGTCGATCAGCGGCGCCATGTCGCTCGATGTCGAGCGCCGCAACGCCAGGAACTCTTCCTGCGCCGCCACCCAGTCGGGCACGAACAGCTCGGCCACCGGTGCACCGGCAGCGATGCGGTCGAACTGCGCGCGCGCGTACAGCTTCTCGACGACACCGGCCGCGCGTGCAGCGACGACCGCCTGGTCGCGCTCGTTCCACGCGATGTTGCCGACCGCGCTGACCTTGGGCGCGATGGTGCCTTGGCTGACGACAGCGGTGGCCAGGCCGAGGTTCTGCTGCACGCGCGGACTCACCGTGACAGTGCCGGTGTCGGCGCCGCCCGCACCGGCATACAC
>JANOEG010000719.1:0-6585 GCA_031413095.1 Burkholderiales bacterium
TCCACCGCGCGCGCGCTGCGCTCTGCGATGAATCGCGCGGTGTGCTCGTCGACCAGCCCGGCCCCGGCGTCCTGGGTGTCGCGCACATGCGATTCGATGCTGTCGTCACTGCCCAGAACGCCAACGATGCCGCCTTGCGCCCAGGCGGTCGCCGCTTCATCGAGGTTGCGTTTGGCCAGCACGACGACCGGTTGTTCTTGCGCAAGGCGCAAGGCCACGGTCAGGCCAGCCAGGCCTGCGCCGATCACGACCGTGGGCCCGGTCGTTGGGGTTTGTTGACTCTTGCGCATGTCGAGTGATTCTAGGGAGCCGGCCCGAAGCGACGCGGCTTACACTGAACTCCAGTTTTCAGCCGCCCGTCCACGCCACCGCAGCAGCTCAGTCTCGTATGGTCAAGACGCTTCACCAGATGTCCGGCTTCGATGCCTCGGCGCACCCGGGGCCGGAGTTCGAAGAAGAACAGGCCTGGGAGGCGACTCGCCAGCAAGCGGGCGTGGCCACGCAGGTCATGCAGGATCCGACGGCGGACGTGCCGCGGGCTCAGCTACAGGTCGGGCGCCGGATCAGCGACGCGCAATGGGAACTCTTCGTCGCCTGCGAGGCCGCCGAAGCACTGCAGCAGCAATTCGAGACGATGCAGCCCGAGTACGTGGTGATGCACGACATCGGCACCCATTCGTCGCGCCGCATGCTGCAGGGTCTGGCGGCAGCAATGCAGCGGCCGGTTCACCAGCTGCACATCCGCCGCCAAGGTGTCGGCATGCCGCTGGCACGTCTCGAATTCGTCGAATTGCCCGTCGGCGCGGACCAGCCACCGCTGCGTCTGTACACCACCGAGGCCGATGCCGACACCGCGCAGAGGCGCCGTCTGGCGCGCACCCTGCTTTCGCACAGCCGCCTGGGCGTCGTCATGGTCAGCGACCTGCCGCCGCATGCCCTGGCCACGGCATTGATGCCGCTGCGCGACGCGATCGTCGAGGGCCCGTGGCACAACCAGGAGCTGCTGATGCTGCCGCTGTCCGGCGCCTCATCGCTCGGCGGCCAGGCCGCGCACCTGGCCCGCGGCTCGAAGGTCAAGATCCGCACCACGCCGGTGGTGACACGGCCGGCCGAAGCCTGGAGCTACCTGCGGGCCTCGTGGAACAAGCTGCGCGAGCAGTTGTCGGAAGATGCGATCCACATCCCAGAGATCTTCGATCTGGTGCCGGCGACAACACCCGCACAGGCGCCCGCGGCCGGTGCCGCCCGCTCGCCGCTGCCGATGCAGCCGATGCCCGAAGTCCGCAACGCGGCCGGTTCTCCCGCTCCGGCGGTGGCCGATCCGGTGTTGGCAACATACCTTCGCAAATGCGGCGAGTTGAAGGGCATGGTCAGTTGCTGCATTTTCGAGCTGGCCACGCAGCGCACGATCGGCCACACCGGCGCGCGGCCGGGGCCGGCCGGCCTGGCGGCGCACGGCGCGTCGTTGATGGCGTCGATGGCCGAAGCCGCCCACGCCTTGAACCTCGGCGACGCTGCGCCCGACGCCGCCATCACGCTCGGCAACCACCACGTTCTGCTGCGCACCGTGCCCGCGCGCCGCGGCTTGGCGATGCACGCTGTGCTCGACAAGGCTCTGGCCAACCTGACGCTGGTCCGCTTGCAACTGCAGCGCTTGGATCTGCTGCTCGAGTAGCGCGCAACTGGCTCTGCCAGGCCGCTGGCGCTGTTCCCATGAGGGTAAGCGGCCCAGCCGCTCAGGGCTGAATCTAGTGCACGACGCGCGTGAAGACGAACTGATCGCCTTTCACATCCACCGGCACGACGTCCTTCGGCCCGAACTTGCCTTCCAGGATCAGCTTGGCCACCGGGTTCTCGATGCGCTGCTGAATTGCGCGCTTCAGTGGCCGCGCGCCGAACACCGGATCGAAGCCAACCTTGGCTAACGCCGCCAGTGCCCGCGCTGATACGTCGAGCTTCAGGTCCATCTTCGCCATGCGCAACTCCAGCGTCTTGAGCTGAATCTTCGCGATCGACTCGATGTTCTTGGCATCGAGCGCGTGGAAAACCACAGCCTCGTCAATGCGGTTCAGGAACTCCGGGCGGAAATGGTTCTTGACCTCGGCCCACACCGCCTCGCGGATCAGCTCGCTGTCCTGCCCGGCCATCTGCATGATCATGTGCGAGCCGAGGTTGCTCGTCATCACGATCACCGTGTTCTTGAAGTCCACCGTGCGGCCCTGGCCGTCGGTCAGGCGGCCATCGTCGAGCACTTGCAGCAGCACGTTGAACACATCGGGGTGCGCCTTCTCGACTTCGTCGAGCAGCAGCACGCAGTACGGCTTGCGGCGCACGGCTTCGGTCAGCGTGCCGCCCTCGTCGTAGCCGACGTAGCCCGGCGGCGCGCCGATCAGCCGGCTCACCGAATGTTTTTCCATGAACTCGCTCATGTCGACGCGCACCATGTGGTCTTCGCTGTCGAACAGGAAACCGGCCAGCGCCTTGCACAGCTCGGTCTTGCCGACACCTGTCGGGCCGAGGAACAGGAAGCTGCCATACGGCCGGTTCGGGTCCGACAGACCGGCGCGTGAGCGGCGGATGGCATTGGCCACCGCGGTGATGGCTTCGTCCTGGCCGACCACGCGCTCGTGCAGCTTGGTCTCCATCTGCAAGAGCTTGTCGCGCTCGCCCTGCATCAGCTTGGAGACAGGGATACCGGTCGAGCGCGAGACCACTTCGGCGATCTCTTCGGCGCCGACCATCGTGCGCAGCAGTTGCGGCTTGCCGGTGCCCTTCTTGCCAGTTTCCTTGGCCTGTGCTTCTTTCAAGCGCTTCTCCAGCTCAGGCAACTTGCCGTACTGCAGCTCGGCGACCTTGTCGAAGTTGCCCTTGCGTGTCGACTCGTCGATCTGGTGGCGGATGCGGTCGATCTCTTCCTTGACCTGCGCGCTGCCCTGCGCAGTGGCCTTCTCGCTCTTCCAGATTTCTTCCAGGTCAGCGGCCTCGCGCTCAAGCTTGACGATCTCTTCCTCGATCAGCCCCATGCGCTTGATCGACGCTTCGTCTTTTTCCTTGCGCACCGCTTCGCGTTCGATCTTCAATTGAATCAGGCGCCGGTCGAGCTTGTCCATCGCCTCAGGCTTGGAGTCGATCTCGATCTTGATCTTGGCCGCCGCTTCGTCGATCAGGTCGATCGCCTTGTCGGGCAGGAAGCGGTCGGTGATGTAGCGGTGCGAAAGTTCGGCCGCGGCAACGATCGCCGGGTCGGTGATCTCGACGCCATGGTGCACCTCGTACTTCTCCTGCAAACCGCGCAGGATGGCAATCGTCGCTTCGACCGTCGGCTCGCCAACCAGCACCTTCTGAAAACGCCGCTCGAGCGCCGCGTCCTTCTCGACGTATTTGCGGTACTCGTTCAACGTCGTCGCGCCAATGCAGTGCAATTCGCCACGCGCCAGCGCCGGCTTCAGCATATTGCCGGCGTCGATCGCACCCTCGGCCTTGCCCGCGCCGACCATCGTGTGCAGCTCGTCGATGAAGAGAATGATGCGGCCTTCATCGGCGGCGACTTCCTTCAGCACCGCCTTCAGCCGCTCCTCGAACTCGCCGCGGAACTTGGCTCCTGCCAGCAGGCCGGCCATGTCGAGCGAGAGTACGCGCTTGTCTTTCAGCGTCTCCGGCACTTCGCCTTCGACGATGCGCTGCGCCAGGCCTTCGACGATGGCGGTCTTGCCGACACCCGGCTCGCCGATCAGCACTGGGTTGTTCTTCGTGCGCCGTTGCAGCACCTGGATCGCGCGGCGGATTTCGTCGTCACGGCCGATCACCGGATCGAGCTTGCCGGCGCGCGCGCGCTCGGTCAGGTCGAGCGTGTATTTCTTCAGTGCCTCGCGCTGGCCTTCGGACTCGGCAGAATCGACGCTGGCGCCGCCGCGCACTGCGGTGATCGCGCCTTCGAGCGCCTTGCGCGTCAGCCCATGGCCACGGACGATGCCGCCGAGGTCGGTCTTGGCATCCGCGAGTGCCAGCAGGAACATTTCGCTGGCGATGAACTGGTCGCCGCGCTTGCCGGCCTCCTTCTCCGCGGCTTGCAAGAGCGCGACCAGATCGCGCCCCGGTTGCACCACCTGGCCCTGGCCCTGCACTTGCGGAAGGCCGCCGACGGCGGTGTCGAGCGCGGTTTTCAACGCAGCGGTGTTGGCGCCGGCACGGTCGAGCAGCGCCTTCGGGCCGTCAGGCTGCGCCAGCATCACGGCCAGCACATGCGCCGGCTCGATGTACGGGTTGTCGCGCGCCACAGCCAGGCTCTGTGCCTCGGCCAGGGCTTGCTGGAAAGCGGTCGTCAGTTTGTCGATGCGCATGGAGACCTCGAGCTGGATTCAACTCACTTCGACGTGGGGCAGATCATGGCAATTTCAAGCATCGCGGGCTTGCTGTAGATCAACAGCCAGATCGGCCTTGCGCACTTTGCCCAGCGCAGTCTTCGGCAAGGCGTCGCGCACGACGATGCGGCGCGGGTGTTTGAAGCGCGCCAGCGTGGCATCAAACGCGGCTTGCAAACGCGCGACGTCGATGTCGAGGCCGGCGCGCGGCACGACGGCCAGCACCGCCACCTCGCCCCAACGCACATCGGGCAGCCCGACCACCGCGGCCTCGGCGACGGCCGCATCGGCCAGCGCGATGTTCTCGATCTCCGCTGGGTGGATATTTTCGCCACCCGAGATGATCAGCTCCTTCGCGCGACCGACGATCTCGTAGCAGCCGTCGCCATCGACCCGCGCCAAGTCCCCGCTGCGAAACCAGCCCTCGGCGAAGGTATCGTCGTTTGGGCGACGGTGGTAGCCACGGGCCAGGTTGGGCGCCCTCACCTGCACTTCGCCATTGACGAGCCGCACCTGCACACCCAGCGCCGGCTTGCCGACCGAGCCCACATGCGCCAGCGCTTCGCCGGGTCGCAACACCAGTGTCACCGGCCCGGTTTCGGTGGCGCCATAGACCTGCGCCACCGGCACGCCTCGCGCGTGAAAGGCTTCAATCAACGCCCGCGGCACGATTTGCGAGCCGCAGTTGACGAAGGCCAGCGACGACAGCTCCGCGCCCGGCCAGCGGGGATGCTCAATCAACGCGCGCATCACCGCCGGCACCAGCAGGCTCGTCGTCGGCCGCCACGCCGCCACGTCGTCGAACCAGGCATCGGCATCGAAGCGCGGCTGCAATCGAACCGTGCCACCGGCCGCCAGCGTCGGCAGCACCTGAATGCACAGGCCGCCGACATGAAACAGCGGCAGCACGGCCAGCGTGCGTGTGCCGGCATCGAGACCTTGCGCGTCAATGGCGGCGTCGATGTTGGCGGCCATCGCCGCCTGTGTGTGCAGCGCGCCCTTGGGCTCGCCGGTGGTGCCGCTGGTATAGACGAGCAGCATGTCGTCGTGGGCCGCGTGGGGCGGTCCTTGCCAGGGCGCCAGCCCATCGAGCGCGCTGAACGCAGCGTCTGCATGCCAGGCCGTGAGCCCCGCGTGCGTGGCAATCGTGCGCAATTCGTGCACCGCCAGCCGCCAGTTCAGCGGTACGAACCGCGCGTGCAGCTTGGCGCAGGCGAACAAGGCTGCCAGCGTCGGCACGCTGTTCAACCCGAGCCAGCCGAACGCCACGCCGCGGGTGATACCTTGTGCGCTCAACTGCTCGCGCCAGCCCTCGATCTCGCGGTGCAGCGCGTCGTAGCTCCAGACGCGCGCACCGACCTCCAGCGCTGGAGCGCTGCCGCGAGGCAACCGCTCCAACAACAAGCTCATCCCGGACCGGCGCCGGGCCGCTCCCAAGCGGGCCGGGCTCCCCTCGGGGGACGCGAGCGCAGCGAGCCAGGGGCAGTCATCTCATTCGATCACTTCGTCGCGCTCTCCCGACTCGTACAGGCACTCGCGCCCCAGCCGGTCGATGCACAGCTCGGCCGTCCACGGCAGCATCAGCGAGCCGCAGCGCGAGTCGCGGTACAGGCGTTCGAGTGGCAGCGACTTCAGCATCGCCTGGCCGCCGCAGGTGCGCACGGCCAAGCGGCAGATCTCGTTCGCGTTCTCCATGATCGTGTAGTGCGCGGCGAACAGGCGCATGCGCGCGTCCTTGTCCGGATCGACCCGAGCCTCGCGTGCGGTCTGCAGGAACAGCGCGCGCGTTTGTTCGAGCGAGACCCTCATCTGCGCCACCGCGATCTGCTTGGTGGTGTACATGCGGCGCTTCACCGGCGGCGTGCCCGGCACCTCGCCGCGCAGGTAGCTCACGGTGAAGTCGTAGGCCGCCTGCGCGATGCCCATGTAGGTCGGCGACAGCGTGGCGAACATGTGCGGGTAGCGTGCGGCGGCCTGGAAGTAGAGGCCCTCGGGCATCAGGCGCGCATCGTCGCCCACCTGCACGTTGTCGAAGGTCAGCGTGCGGCTGACGGTGCCGCGCATGCCCAGCGGGTCCCACTCGCCGCTGACCGCCACGCCCTCGGCGTTGGCCGGCACCGCGACGTAGAGCGAGTCGCGCATGGTGCCGGCCTCGCCGTCTTCGCGCTCCAGCGTGCACAGCACACCGTAATAGTCCGCCGCGCCGGACAACGAAGCGAAGATC
>JANOEG010000720.1:0-4044 GCA_031413095.1 Burkholderiales bacterium
CTCATGCTTGCGCGCGCCGCTTCGATAGGCCTTCAGCTGCGCGCCGGTGTAGATCTCCGACTGACCCGCCAGATTCGGCGCATCCGGCGCCGTGGCAATGCCTTTGGCGCCATGGCACGCACCACACATTTGCGCAGCCGCCGGCGCGGTTTGCGCCGGTGCTGCTTGTATCGCCAACAAAGCCGCCGCGGCTGACACCACGGCGGCTGTTCTCTTTGCGCGGCTCACGGTGCCTTGTAGGTGATGCGGTAGATCGCACCTGCGTAGTCATCGGAGACGAGCAGCGAGCCGTCCTTCCACACCGCCACGTCGACCGGCCGGCCGCGGTAGCTGCCGGTGTCGGGGTCGAGGAAACCTTCGGCAAACACCGTGCTCTTGTCGGCGGTGCCGTCGGCTTTCACCGAGACGAAGTTGATCAAGCCGCCGCTCGGCTTGGTGCGGTTCCACGAGCCGTGCGCAGCAACGAAAACGCCGCCCTGGTACGCGGCAGGGAACTGCTTGCCGTTGTAGAACGTCATGCCGAGCTGCGCCTGGTGCGCCGGGAATTCAACCTGTGGCTTGGTCCACTGCGCCGGCGGGTTCATGCCCTTCAAGTCCGGCGCCGCCGCCGTGCCGGCGATCACCGTGTTGTTGCCATGGATGAACGGATAGCCAAAGTGCTCCCCGCCGGTCTTGGTGATGCGGTTCAACTCGCCAGGCGGTATGTCGTCGCCCATGCCATCGGTCTGGTTGTCCGTGAACCAGACAGTCTTGTCTTTCGGGTTGATGTCCATGCCGACCGAGTTGCGCACACCCTTGGCCACGACTTCCTTCTTGCTGCCGTCGAACGGGTTCATGCGCACCATGCCGCCGATGCCGAGCTGCTCATAAAGCGCGATTTTCTCCTTGGCCTGCACGTTGAAGGGCTGACCGAGCGTGATGTAGAGCTGCCCGTCGTCGCCGACGCGGCAGGTGCGCGCACCGTGGTTGAAGCTCTCTTCTTCCGGCGGGATCAGCTTGCCTTGCGCCTGGACTTCGATCACCGCCACGTCCGGGCCTTCGTAGAAGAACTCGGCGGCGGGGAAGTTGAGCACGCGGTTGTGCTCGACGACGATCAGGAAGCCGTCCTTGGTCCAGCACACGCCATTGGGCACCTTGAAGCCCAGACCCGGCGCGAACGACTTCACCTCGTCCGCGATGCCATCGGAGTTGCGGTCGGTGACGGCATAGACGCTGGTCTTGCGTGTGCCGACGAAGAGCATGTTGGTGCTCGGGCCGACGGCCATATGCCGCGCATCGGGCACGATAGCGAACAGCTCAATCTTGAAACCGTCGGGCATCTTGATGCGCTTCAGGTTCTCGCGGATCGCCGCGGCGTTGGTGCCGCCTTGCGGCACGACCGGGATGTTGAGGTCTGTCGTCGCAACGCGGAACTGCTTCATCTTTTCGAGCGTCTGCTGAGCCAGCGCCGAGGGCCCAGCCATGCAAAGCGTGGCCGCCGTTGCAACGGCGCCGAGGGAGAACGACTTCATGGAATGTCTCCTGATTGTTTTGACATTGGCATTCGAAATGGAACGCCGACGCAAAATGTAGGTCGCTGCACGCCGCTTGTGTATGTAGCCCTATGTGGTGTGGGGTCGGATACGGCGGCGCTGCGTAGCGCCGCCGTTTGTCGTTTAAGCGAGAGTGCAATGAACCCCATCCTGGTTGAAGCTTGGCGTGGCAACGTCGTCGAATCGTTCCATCGTGGCGCCTACGCCATCTTTGATGCGGCCGGCGCCGTCGTTTCTGCGCGCGGAGACGTCTTGCGCCCGGTCTATCCGCGCTCGGCCATCAAGGTCCTGCAGGCGCTGCCGCTGGTGGAAAGTGGCGCCGCCGATCGTTTTGGCCTGACGAACGAAGAGCTGGCGCTGGCCTGCGCCTCGCACGAAGGCGAAGCCGAACATGTGCGCACCGCGGCCTCGATGCTGTCCAAAGCCGGCCTGGACGACAGCGTTCTCGAATGCGGCGTGCATTGGCCCTACAACGAGGCCACCAAGCTCAAGCTGGCTGCCGACGGTACCCAGCCAAACGCCCTGCACAACAACTGCTCGGGCAAACACGCCGGCTTCGTCTGCCTGGGTTGTGTGATGGCGGGTGATGGCGATCGCCGCGCGTTCCTCAGCGGCTACGTCAAGCCCGAACACCCGCTGATGCGTGAAGTCAATGCGGCAGTCGAAAGCACCACCGGCTGCAAGTTGGAAACCGCGCCGATGGGCATCGACGGCTGCTCGATCCCGACCTTCGGCATCGCACTGACGAACCTCGCCCATGCCTTTGCGCGCATCGCCACCGGCCAGGGCCTCACCCCGGGCCGCGCGACGGCCGCCAAACGCCTGCGGGCCGCCGTGGCAGCAGCGCCCTTCATGGTCGGCGGCAGCGGGCGGGTCGACAGCCGCGTCATGGAGCTGTTCGGCGAGCGCGTGTTCTGCAAGGTCGGTGCCGAAGGCATGTACTGCGCGGCCCTTCCCGAAGCCGGCTGGGGGTTGGCGCTGAAAATGGACGATGGCAACAACGCCCGCGCCTGTGAGGTGGCGGTGGCAGCGCTGTTCGAAGCGCTGGGCCTGGCGCGCCATGAGCCTGAACGCACGCTGCTGGCCGAGCTGTCGAATGTGACCTTGCGCAACTGGCGCGGCACCCAAGTGGGCCGCCTGACGGCGCAGCCGGAGCTGCGAAGAAATTTGCCCCAAGCCGGTGCTTGAAAGCCCGTTCGGGCGTGACACATTGCCGCCGGACGGCAGCGCGGCCAAAACAAAATGGCGGCACTCATGTCTGCCAAGCGCCGCGTCCCCCAAAGAACCGCTTACGTCCCGAGCGCGTCCGGGATGATGGAGTTCGAGCCGGTGTCGATCGAAGCGGCACGTGAAGCGCTCGATGAGATCGACGCGGCCATGGCCTCGATGCTGAGCCCCGAGTATTGGGCCAAGGTGCGGCGCAAGACGCAGGCGACCGACCGCGCGCTCACCGGGCGCAGCATGAAGTGGCTGGCCGAACTCCCCGAAGAACTGCGGCCTGTCATCACCATGCACCGCTACGCACGCGTCATCAACGTGATCGTCGATGCATGGCCGGACCCCGATCACCGCGACGAGATCTTCGAGAATTTGCTCAACGACCGCCGCAAAGGCCGGCGCGGTTTCCCGGTCGACGTCGAGCGCGAACTCTCCGCGCTGTGCCTGTTTGCGAGTGCGCTACCCCGATGACTGATGCTGTCGTGATGGAAGCGGTGATCGCACCGCTGGTCATCGAACCCGTTGATCCGATGGACCTGCAGGCGCTGGCGCTGTTGGCCGAGGCCGCGCGCGAAGCCCGCTCGCTGTACCCCGAACTGTTCGCGCCTGGCAGCCCGGCGCCGACCAACACGCCGCTGGGCGAGCGCGAGGTCTATCTGCTGGCGTGGCGCGAAGGCGTGGCCGTTGGCTGCGGCGCATTGCGGCGGCTCGACGGCCAGCGCGGTGAGTTGCGCCGCATGTTCGTCACACCGCTGGCGCGCCGCGAAGGCGTCGGGCGCTCACTGCTGGCGCGTCTGGAAGCCGACGCGCTGGCCCTGGGCTACCGCCGGCTCCTGCTTGAAACGGGGACCCGCCAAAAGCCTGCAGCGGCGCTCTACCGCGCCGGCGGCTGGCGCCGCATCCCGCCCTACGGCAACTTCGTCGGCGACCCGACGAGTGTGTGCTTCGGCAAGACATTGCGCTGAACTCGCGGCTACGATCGGGCGGTATGCAAGACCATGATCCAAGCAGCCCGCGCTGGCTGCTTTTTTCTTTTCAGGGCCGGATCGACCGCCGCCGCTGGTGGCTCTGGAGCGCAGCGGTGTTGATCGGCTTGGCGATCTACCTGACGGTGGTGCTGCGTGTCGCTGGCGTTGCCAAGGACACCGCCGACCTGCTTGTCAACCTGCTGCTGCTGTGGCCGGCGCTGGCGATCAGCGTCAAGCGCTGGCATGACCGCGACAAGCCTGGCTGGTGGGCGCTGATCGCTTTCGTGCCTGTGATCGGCTGGATCTGGGCGCTGATCGAAAATGGC
>JANOEG010000721.1:0-14484 GCA_031413095.1 Burkholderiales bacterium
CCCTGGCGAGCGCCGCACTTGCGACGGCTGCCACAGCCCGCGCCGCGGCGCCTCGATCAACGACGCGGCGCAGGCCAACACCTTGCCGGCGGCGCTGAACCCGGCGTTGGCCGGTGCGCACGCGAGCGGCGAGACGATGGCGGCCACACGCACGAAGGTCGATGCCGCCGCGCTGCAACTTCTGGCCGACATGGCGTTCCGGGACGTCTGGGCTGGCGTTGGTGCCACCCCCCGCGCATCGATCGACATCACCTACGCCGGCCTGCCTGCAGGCACGGCGCCGACCAACGGCATCCTCAACTACCCGGACCACGTGCAACCGATCTGGGATCGCAATTGCGTCGGCTGCCACGCGGCAGGCAATGCGCGTTTGGACCTCTCGGCGTCGATCTCCGGCACCGGCCGCATGACCTCCTACCAGGAGCTGCTGCTCGGCGATCCGCTGATCGATGCCAACGGCCAGCCGGTGACACGCATCGAAGACGGCGTGCGTGAGGTCGTGCGCGGTCCGGCCCTAGTTGAGACGATGGCCGGCGGTGCCGAAGGCCTGACGCGAGCCAGTCGCCTCGGCGAGATTCTCTTCGGCGAAGAAGTGAAGGCGAGCGCCGACGCGCGCACGGCGTTCCCGATGCCGGCCAACAACCACGCGGCCTTGCTGACCGCCGCCGAGAGGCGTGTCGTCACCGAGTGGATGGACCTGGGCGGCCAGTACTTCAACAACGTCATGGCCAGCAACAGCCCGGCGCGGCGCGCCACAGCGCTGTCTCGCGCCAGCTTCGACAGCGCGGTGCACCCGGTGCTGCGCAGCCAGTGCGTGGCCTGCCACCAGCCGGCAGGCAGCTCGGGCGCAGCCACCACCGGCAGCAGCTTTGCACGCAGCCGCTTCGTGCTCACCGGAAGCCCGGAGGGTGACTACAACGTCACGCTGTCGATGGTCTCGAACACCTGCAACCTGTCGAGCAACTCGCTGATCGTGCGACCCTCCACTTCACCGCACCCGAGTGGCGCGGCGGCCGGCACGACGCCGTTGCCGGCAGGAAGCGCGGGGTACACCGCGATCGCGAATTGGATCACCTCAGGATGCGCTCCATGATGAAGTCGGGCCTTGCCATTGTTGCTGCCGCCATGCTCACCGCATGCGGCGGCGGCAACCCGCCCGACGTGGTCAACACGCCGGGCGGCGGCGGGCAGAACCTGTCGTTCGTCTACTTCCAGAAGTGCGTCAACCCGGCGCTCATCGCGCAGTTGTCGCTGCCCGCCGGCGGCACCGGCAGCTGCGCTGCATCGGGTTGCCATGACAACGTCAACGGCACCGGCGGCGCGTTTCGCATGCGCGAAAGCGCGACCGAAGTCGATCTGGCCACCACCTCGGTCGACGACGCTCGCCTGACCGAGATGTATCGCAACTTCTACTCGGCGCAAGGCTCGTCGGTGCTCGGCTCGCCGACCAGCAGCAAGATGCTCACCAAGCCGCTGGTGCAAGGCGTGCTGCACGGTGGCGGGCAGATCTTTGTCAACGCCGACACGCCCGAAGCCCGGCTCATTGCCTACTGGATCAGCCGTCCGATGCCACAGGGCCAGGACGAATTCAGCACCGCCTCGGCCTCGATGTTCACGCCCGCGGACCCCGCCACCGGTACATGCAACACGCAATAAAAACGATAACGACGGCACTGCTGTCGTTGCTGCTCTCGCTCCTCGTTCTCGGCACTGCTCACGCGCAAGTCACCGAGCGCGTGAAGGTGGCCGACCCGTACCTGGAAATGCGCACCGGCCCCGGCCGCGGCTTCCCGGTGCACCACGTGGCAGCGCGCCACGAGTTCGTGATCATCGAGCTGCGCGCCACCGACTGGTTCAAGGTTCGCACCGTCAGCGACACGGGCAAGGACAAGACCGGCTGGGTGCATCGCCGCCAACTCGAAGCCACGCTGACCGAAGCCGGTGTCGCCAAGACCTTCCGCGACACCGCACTCGACGACTACCTGGCGCGGCGCGTGCAGATCGGCGCCGCCTACGGCCGCTTCAGCGGTGAGCCGATGCAAAAGCTCTGGATGAGCTACCGCCTGTCCGACGCGCTGAGCCTCGAAGGCACGGTCGCGCAGGTGCAAGGCGTGTTCTCGGGCACGGACATGTGGTACGGCAACCTGCTCGCCGAGCCGTGGTCGGACCAGCGCCTGTCGCCGTTCCTCGGCATCGGCATCGGCCGCTTCCGCAACTTCCCGAACCAGACGCTGGTCGGCGCCACAGATACCGACGCCAACCTCGCCAACGCGACCTTCGGCGTGCGCTGGTACGCCAGCGAGCGCTTCGTGCTGCGCGCCGACTACACGCTCTACACCGCCTTTGTTTCCGACCAACGCAGCCAAGAGTTCCGCGCCGTCACTGCCGGCATCTCCTTCTTCTTCTACTGATCTCCGCAGAGAGACAACACATGAAAAAGACGCTCACGCTCCTCACCGCCGCCTTGTTCGCCGCTGTGTTCGCACCGGCCTTCGCACAGTCGACGCAACCTGCCAACGAGCAGGTCGTCGTGCCGCAAGTCGAGCGACGCGACGTCAAGCTGCCCAAGTTTCCGTCGAAGGACATCGAGGTCGGCCTCATCGGCGGCGTCTATTCGACCGAGAACTTCGGCGCCAGCGCGGTCTATGGCATGCGCCTGGGATACCACATCACCGAAGACTTCTTCGTGCAGGCCAACCTTGCGCAGACCAAGGTCAGCGACGAGAACTACCGCCAGTTGCTCCCCGGCGGCGGCATCTTCCCGCAGCCCGAAGAGAAGTTGACCTACTACAACGTGACGGCTGGCTGGAACGTGCTGCCCGGCGAGGTCTTCATCGGCAGCAATCGTGCCAAGGCCACGTCGTTGTACCTGCTGGCCGGCATCGGCAGCACCAAGCTCGCCGAGCGCCGCCGCTCGACGATGAACTTCGGCCTGGGCATGCGCATGCTGGTGGCCGACCGCGCGGCGTTCCATGTCGAATTGCGCGACCACATCTTCTCGATCGATCTGCTCGGGCCGCGCCAGACCACGCACAACATCGAGCTGACGACCGGCTTTGCCTGGTACTTCTAGAACAAGACGAATCAAAGAGGGAGAGCATCACCATGATGGATCGACGTCACCTGATCGCACTTGCGATGCTCGCCGCGGCGGGCGCTGCAAATGCCAAGGCCGCGCCGAATGCGCAGGCGCCTGACTTCACGCTGCGCCAGCTCAACGGGCCGAACCTGCGCCTGGGCGAGCAGCGGGGCCGTGTGGTGATGGTGAATTTCTGGGCCACCTGGTGCGGCCCGTGCCGCGTCGAACTGCCGCACCTGTCGCGGCTGCATGACAAGTACCGCGGCTCGGGCTTTCTGCTCTTGGGCGTGAACATCGACGAAGACCCGGCAGTGGCCAAGGCACTGGTCGGCAAGATGGGCCTGACCTTCCCGGTGTTGCTCGACTCCGAGAAGAAAGTCGTCGGCGCCTACGACCTGAACGCGATGCCGGCCACCGTACTGATCGACCGCGACGGCCGCGTGCGCCACTTGCACCGCGGCTACAAGGAGGGCGTCGAAGCGCTCTACGAGCAGCAGGTGCGCGCACTGTTGAAGGAATGATCAGATGAAGTGCTCTCTTGCTTTGATCCTCACGCTTGCCGCAATGCTCGGCGGCTGCGCCGCGCCGCAGCCATGGGTCAAGCCGCACGAGCGCGAGCGGCTGGCGGACCCGATCATGCAATGGCAGGGGGACTTGTTGGCGTCGAAGAACAGCCAGCATGTGCGCGACATCCGCGAGGGTGCACGTGGCGCCAATGGCGTGCAAGGAGGCGGCTGTGGCTGCAAGTAGGTTGCTGCCGCGCTTGCTGCGTGCGTTCGGTGCGCTGCTCGGCGGCGCGTTTGCGTTTCACGCCAAGGCCGCGCCACTGCCGCCCGACCGCGCCGAGGCGATGTACCACCGCTATAGCGGCGGCGGCCTCACGTCCGACGGCCCTGCGCTACTGGTGCGCAAGTCGATCGCGGACAAGGTGTCGCTCACCGGGCAGCTCTACGTCGATGCGGTCAGCAACGCTTCGGTCGATGTCGTCACCACCGCCAGCCCCTACAAGGAGCGCCGCACCGAGTTCGGCCTGGGCCTCGAATACGCGGTGCGCGACGCCAACATCACGCTCGGCCTGGCCAGCAGTTCGGAGCCCGACTACAAGGCCGATGCGTTCTCGGTCGACGTTTCTCAGGAGACGTTCGGCGGTATGACGACGGTCAACCTCGGCTTCACCCGCGCGGCTGACAAGGTGGGTCAGAAGACCATTGGCTTCTTCGACCAGGCCAAGCACTGGCAGTACCGCGTCGGTGTGACGCAGATCCTCACGCCCAAGTGGCTGGCCAGCGTCAACCTCGAAGCCATTGCCGACAGCGGCTATCTCGGCAACCCGTACCGTGCCGCGCGCGTCTTCGGCGCCGCGGTGCCGGAGAACGTGCCACGCACGCGCAGCTCGCGCGCGCTGAACTTTCGCGCCATCGGCGACCTCGGTTCGCGCGATGCGATCCGTGGCTCGTACCGCTACTTCTGGGACAACTGGGACGTCAAGTCACACACTTTCGAAGGCGGCTACAGCCGTTACGTCGGCGAGTCTTTCCTGCTCGACGGCTTCGTGCGCCACTACCGTCAAAGCAAGGCTTCGTTCTACAGCGACGACGCGCAGGTGCAGAACACCTACGTCACGCGCAACCGCCAGCTCGGCACCTACGACGGCAACACGCTCGGCGGCAAGGTGGCGTACAGCTGGCGGAAGGTGCCGGGGCAGTACGAGATCAAGTTCAACGGCGCCCTCGAAGTGCTGCGCTACCGCTACAGCGACTACACCGATCTGCGCAGCGGCTCGGCCTACAGTCTGTCGGCCACTGTGCTGCAGCTGTACGTGACAGCGAATTACTGAAAGAGAACGACCATGTTCAAAATCATCTCCACGGCTCTGATCGCCATCGTTGCGAGTGCCCTCACGCTGACGGCTGCTGCGCAAGACAAAGCGGCGCTGGACAAGGCCGCTCCGGTCGCCAGCCTCGACAACCGCGTGCAGGACTTGAAGACCGACGTCATCAAGCTGAACCGCGACCTGCTGGTGCTCGAAGAGGAGCTGCTGTTCCCGGCGAGCACGCAGGTGGCGCTATTCGTGTCGATGGACGTCGGCAAGCTGTTCGAGCTCGACTCGGTGCAGATCAAGCTCGATGACAAGCAGGTCACCCACTACCTCTACACGCCGCTCGAGGTGCAGGCGCTGCACCGTGGCGGCGTGCAGCGCGCCTTCGTCGGCAACCTGCGCAGCGGCACGCACGAGATCGTGGCCACCTTCACCGGCAAAGGCCCGCATGAACGCGACTACAAGCGCGGCACGACGATCAAGTTCGACAAGGGAACGGAGCCGAAGTACATCGAGCTGCGCATCAAGGATTCGGCCGGCAAGTTGCAGCCCGAGTTCGAAGTGAAGGTCTGGTAGGGCATTCGTCGTGCGCTTTCGTTTCGCTCTCACTCTGATGGCTGGCGCTCTGGCGTTTGCATCGGCACGGGCCGCAGAGCCTGCCGAGCCGCCGATGCGTCCGGTCACCGCGCCGCATTACGGCGACACGCTGTTCCACTTCTACCAGGACAAGTACTTCAGCGCCGTCACGTCGCTCATGGTGTCGCAGCACTTCACGCGCCTGGCACCGCACGACGACGACAGCGAAGTCCTGCGCGGCGGTTTGCTGCTCAGCTACGGCATGCACCGTGAGGCCGGGCAGATCTTTGCGCAGCTGATCGAGCGCAATGCGCCGCCGTCGGTGCGCGATCGCGCCTGGTACTACCTGGCCAAGATCCGCTGGCAGCGTGGCTTGCCGCGCGAGGCGGAAGAGGCGATCGTCAAGATCGGCGGCAAGCTGCCCGCGGGCCTTGAAGAAGACCGCAACCTGCTGCACGCCAACCTGCTGATGGCGCGCCAGGACTTCAACGGCGCGGCCACGGTGTTGCGCGGCATGACCGATGTCAAGAACCCGTCGCAGGCCAGCCACTTCGCGCGCTTCAACCTTGGCGTCGCGCTCGTCAAGAGCGGCGACGTGCCGGCCGGCAGCGTTCTGCTCGACGAAGTCGGCCGCATGCCCGGCGCCAATGAAGAACAGCGCAGCCTGCGTGACCGCGCCAATGTCGCGCTCGGCTTCTCCGCGCTGCAGGATGGCCGCAGCGAAGACGCCCGTGCGGTGTTGCAGCGGGTGCGCCTGCACAGCCTGCAGTCCAACAAGGCGCTGCTCGGCTTCGGCTGGGCGGCGGCAAACGCCAAGCAGCACGATCTCGCTTTGGTGCCGTGGACCGAACTGGCCAACCGCAGCGTCAGCGATGCGGCCGTGCTCGAAGCCAAGATCGCGTTGCCGTATGCCTATGCCGAGCTCGGCGCCTACGGGCAGTCGCTCGAGGGCTATCAGGGCGCCGTGTCGGAGTTCGACAGCGAGCAGGGCGCGTTGAAGGAATCGATCGCCGCCATCCAGAGCGGCAAGCTGATCGAGGGCCTGAACGCGCGCAACCCCGGCAGTGCTGGCAACGAGATGGGCTGGTTCTGGAACCTGACCGAGTTGCCCGAGATGCCGCACGCCGGCCACCTGACGCAGGTGCTGGCGCAGCACGATTTTCAGGAGTCGTTCAAGAACTACCGCGACCTGCTGTTTCTCGGCAGCAACCTCGCCCAGTGGCGCGACAGCCTGGTCGCCTACCGCGACATGCTCGCCGAGCGCCGCAAGGCCTTCCTGCAGCGCCTGCCGCAAACGCAGAGCGGGGAGAAGGGCGCGAGCGCTGACCTGAAGGCCGCGACAAAGACGCGCGCGACGCTGGCCGCCGAACTCGAGCGCGTCGAGCGCGAGGGCGACGTGATCGCTTTCAGCGATGACCGGCAGGACGCCCTGTTGCAACGCCTGTCCGACGTGCAGGCTGCGATGCAGATCAATGCGAAGGACCCCGAGATCGCGAGGCTCGCCGACAAGGTGCGTTTGCTGTCGGGCGCGTTGGCCTGGGAGCTGTCGAGCCAATGGCCGGATCGGCTGTGGCAGTCGAAGAAGGCGCTGCGCGATGCCGACAGCGGCCTGGAAGAAGCGCATGCGCGCGAGGCGAGGCTGGCCAAGGCACAGCGCGAAGAGCCGCAACGCTTCGACCGTTTTGCCAAGCGCATCGACGCCCTCGAAGCGCAGATCAATCTGCTGATTCCGCGCGTGGCCAGGGTCACCAAGGAACAGCAGGAGGCCGTGCAGAACATCGCCGTGGCCGAGTTGACGGGAGCGCAGCAGCGCCTGGCCGAGTACCAGACGCAGGCGCGTTTCGCGCTGGCGCAGTTGTACGACCGGGCCAGCCTGGCGACGAACGCGAAGGAGGGCAGCGATGCGCAGCGCCGTTAGCCTTTCGCTGATTTCAATTGCGTGCCTCGCGGCTTGCGCGAGCAACAAGCCGCCGCCGGGCGACGATGCGCTGACGCTGGCCTCGCTGTCGCAACGCAGCGTGACGGTGGACAAAGACCGCCGTGTGCAAAGCGATGAGACGCAGGCCATCGCCGCGTACCGCAAGTTCCTCGACAGCACACCCAAGGCCGACTTGGCGCCGCAACGCGCTGAAGCGATGCGCCGTCTGGGCGACCTTGAGATGGTGGCGGCCGACAACCGCAGCGCCACCAGTGCGGCCGGCAATCCGCCCGACTACAAGGCGGCGGTGGCCCGCTACCAGGACTACCTGAAGACCTACCCGAACGATCCGGGCAACGACCGCGTGCTCTACCAACTCGCGCGTGCGCAGGAGCAAAGCGGCGAGTTGGAGACGGCGCTGAAGACCCTCGACCGACTGGTGGCTGTCTACCCGAACACGGCGACCCTCGAAGAAGCGCAGTTCCGTCGCGGCGAGTTGCTGTTCACGCTGAAGGCATACCCCACGTCCGAGCTGGCCTACAACGCCGTACTCGCTATGAACAGCGGCACAGCGTACCGCGACCGCGCGCTCTACATGCAAGGCTGGTCGCGCTTCAAGCAGGCCAAGCTCGACGAGGGTTTGCAATCCTTCTTCGGTGTGCTCGACGGCAAGCTCGCTGATCGCGGTGATGAGCCTTTGGAGAACCTGACGGATCTATCGCGCGGTGACCGCGAGCTGGTCGAAGACACCTTCCGCGTGATGAGCCTGTCGCTGGCCAATCTGCAAGGCGCCGAGTCGATTGCCGCCTACGCGAAGAACGACACCCGCAAGAGCTACGAATTCCGCGTCTATCAGCAACTCGGCGAGCTGTATATCAAGCAGGAGCGTGTCAAGGATGCGGCCGACACCTTCGGCGCGTTCGTTCGCAAGAACCCGATGCATGCGCAGGCGCCGGTGCTGGCGGCCCGCGTGATCGATATTTACGAAGGCGGCGGTTTTGCCAACCTCGCGCTCGACGCGAAGAAGGAATACGTCGGCCGCTACGGCGTCAACAGCGAGTTCCGCAAGGCTAACCCCGAGGGCTGGGACAAGGCGCAGCCTCTCGTGAAGACGCGCTTGTCCGAACTCGCGCGGCACTACCACGCCAGCGCGCAAAAGACCAAGGCCAGCAGCGACTACCAGGAAGCGGTGCGCTGGTACCGCGACATCATCACCGGCTTCCCCGGCGAGCCCGACACGGCGCGCAACCATTTCCTGCTCGGTGAGTTGCTGTACGAAGACTCGCGTTTTGCCGAGGCGTCGGTCGAGTACGAGAAGACCGCGTACTCATACCCGAAGCACGACAAGAGCGCCGACGCCGGCTATGCCGCGCTGCTGGCGTACGCCGAACAGGACAAACGCGCTGCTGCGGCCGACAAGCCGAAGCTGCAACTGGCCGGCGTGCAGAGCTCGCTGCGCTTTGCCGATGCGTTCGGCAGCGACCCGCGCGTCGCAACCGTGCTGACCAATGCCGCCGATCGTTTGTATGCGCTGAAGGACATCGAGCAGGCTCAGAGCGTGGCCGAGCGCGTGCTGGCGCTCGACCCGCCAGCCACGGCTGACCAGAAGCGCGTGGCAACGACCGTGCTCGCCAACACGGCATTCGAGTCGGGCGCCTTTGACCGCGCCGAGAAGCGCTATGGCGAGTTGCTGGCTTTGACGCCGGCCAACGACAAGGCGCGCAGCGAGCTGGTCGAACGCCAGGCGGCGTCGATCTACAAGCAAGGTGAAGCGGCGCAGAAGTCCGGCAAGGCGCAGGACGCGGTGGGCCACTTCACGCGCGTCGCTGCTGTCGCGCCGGGCTCGGCGATCCACGCCAGCGCCCAGTACGACGCGGCTGCTGCGCTGATCGGCTTGAAGGATTGGGACACGGCGGCCAAGACGCTCGAAGACTTCCGCCAGCGCTTTCCGAAGCACCCGCTGGTCGATGACGCGTCGAGCAAGCTCGCGGTGGCCTACCTCGAGAAGGGCCGCTGGAGCGAAGCGGCCGGCGAGTTCGAGCGCGTGGCGGCGAGTGGCAAAGACCCCAAGCTATCGCAGGAAGCGCTGTGGCAAGCCGCCGAGCTGCATGGCAAGGGCAACAACCGCGTTGCTTCGGCCAAGGCCTACGAGCGCTACTTGAAGCAGTACCCAGAGCCGTTCGAGCGGTCGGTCGAGACGCGCCATCGTCTGGCGGTGATGGCCAAGGCCGATGGCAATGCCAAGCGAGAGTTCGAACTGCAGCGCGAGATCTTCCAGGCCGATCAGCGTGGTGGCGCGGCGCGCACCGAGCGCACGCGCTATCTGGGTGCGATGGGCGCGCTCGCGATGGCCCAGCCGGCGGTCGACGAGTACAAGAAGGTGGCGCTCGTCGAGCCGTTGCAAAAGAGCTTGAAGACCAAGAAGGCGAAGTTCGAGGACGCGTTGCGTGGCTATGCGACGGCGGCCGAGTACGGCGTGGCCGATGTCTCCACGGCAGCGACCTTCCACACCGCGACCCTGTACCAGGACTTCGGCAAGGCGATGCTCAACTCGCAGCGGCCGAAGGGCTTGAAGAAGCTCGAGATCGAGCAATACAACGTGCTACTCGAAGAGCAGGCCTTCCCGTTCGAGGAGAAGGCCATCGAGCTGCACGAGGTCAACACCAAACGCACCGCCAAGGGTGTGTACGACGAGTGGGTGCAGAAAAGCTTTGCCGCGCTGCGCACGTTGAAGCCAGGCCGCTATGCGCGCGTCGAGCGCGTCGAAGGAGTTGTCAATGAAATCCGCTGAGCGCTTGATTGTTCTCTCGTTGCTGGCGATGCTCGGCGCGTGCGCCAGCGCGCCGGCGGTGGTGCAGAAGCCGGTTGAAGCGGTGCAGCAAGTGGTGGCCGTCGTCGCTGCCGCCGTGCCCGTTGTGACCGAAGCGCCCGTGGATCCTCAGGCGCAACGCGCCTTCGATACCGCACGTGCGCATCTGCGTGCCGGCCGCGTGGCCGATGCCGAGCGAGGCTTCCGCGACGTGATCGCCAAGCACCCTGAGCTGGGCGGCGCACATGCCAACCTCGGGCTGATCCTGCGCAATGCCGGCAAGCTCGACGAGTCGATTGCGGCGCTCGAACAAGCCGTGAAAGCGAGTCCGAAGCAGCCGGTGTTCCACAACCAGCTCGGCGTCAGCTACCGCCACAAGGGCGAGTTCCAGAAGGCGCGCAATGCCTATGAACAGGCCATTGCGCTCGATGACAACTACGCTGATGCCCACCTGAACCTCGGCGTCTTGCTCGATCTGTATGTCGGCGACGGCGCGTTGGCGCTGGCGCACTACGAGCGCTACCTGATGCTGTCACCGTCAGGCGATGCCGCGGTGGGCAAATGGGTCGCTGATCTGCGCAACCGCAAGCCAGCCAGCGTGGCGCAGGCCGGCGTCAAGCTGAGCAAGAAGGAATGAGCGCGATCATGAAACGCCTTCTTGCACTGACGACGCTGTGCGTCGCCTGCACGGCCTTCGCGCAAGACCGCGCAGACATCGACCGCACGCAGATCATCGGCAATCGCGAGTTACCAAAAGTTCTGTACATCGTGCCGTGGAAAAAGCCCTTGCCCGGCGCGCTGGCAGGACGACCATTGACATCTGTGCTCGACGAGGCGTTGGCACCGGTCGATCGTGACGTGTTTCGCCGCCAGGTGAGCTACCACGGACAGGTCGCCGCGCAAGACGCTTCCAACGCAAAACCGCAAACCAAGTAAACCAGGACGATCTCCATGAACATCTTCGAATTCGCGATCAAGTTCTTCCAGGACAGCGGCCTGGCCATCTACCCCAGCATCCTGATCGCTGCGATCGGCTTGGCCATTGCCATCGAACGCTTTGTGTTCCTGGCCAAGGCGCGTTCGCAGAACCGCGCGCTGTGGGACAAGATCCAGCCGCACCTGCAAAACGGCAAACTGAAAGAAGTCCAGCAGATGGCGTCCGCCAGCGACGCTGCCGTCGGCAAGATCGTGTCCAACGGACTGAACCGCATGCAGAGCCCCGGCCGTCGCGAAGACATCGATGCGGCGATGGAAGAGGGCATGATGGAAATCGTGCCGCGCCTAGAGAAGCGCACGCACTACATCGCCACCTTTGCCAGCGTGATCACGCTGGTCGGCCTGCTCGGCACCATCATCGGCCTGATCAAGGGCTTCACGGCGGTGGCGCAAGTCAACCCGGCGGAGAAGGCCGAGTTGCTGTCGGCGTCGATCTCTATCGCGATGAACAACACTGCGTTCGCGCTGGCGATTGCGATCCCGTTCCTGCTGATCCACTCTTTTCTGCAAGCGCGCACGAGCGAGATCGTCGATGGCCTCGAAGCCGCGAAGATCAGCTTTCTGAACGTGACGCAGCGCCTGAAGGCCGAGTCGTCCGCCGCTCGCTGATCGCTGGCTCGAAGAAGGATCTGCCATGCGCTCACGCCGCATCCGCAAGCACACGGCCGAGCTGGACGTCACGGCGTTCATCAACCTGATCGTCGTGCTGGTGCCATTTTTGCTTTCCACCGCGGTGTTCACACGCCTGTCGGTGATCGAGTTGTCGCTGCCCGCTCAAACCTCGGGCGTGGAACAACTGAAGGTCGATGAGCTGAAGCTCGAGGTCGTGATCCGTCCGGACGCGCTCGAAGTCGGCGACAAGATCGGCGGCCTGATCGCGCGCATCCCGAACCAGAACAAGGCGTATGACACCGCCGCGCTGGCGCAGATCGTCGAGCAGTTGAAGACGCGCTTCCCGACGCAGGGCAATGCCACGGTGCTCGCGCAGCCCGACACGTCGTACGAAGTGCTCGTCAACGTGATGGACGCGTTGCGCGAGAAACCGGCGCCGAAGGTCGGCAAAGGGTCGGCGACGCCGATGTTCCCGGACATCTCGATCGGCGATGCGCCGCTGGTGAAGAAAACATGAAGCTCACTGGTCTGCAGAAGCGCGCCGAGCGCAAGTCGCGCAACAAGATGTCGATGGACATGAACCTGGTGTCGCTGATCGACATCTTCACGATCCTGCTGTTCTTCTTGTTGTCTTCGGCCACCGGCGTCGAGATCCTGACCTCGACCAAGGCCGTGAAGCTGCCCGAGTCGAGCGCCGACAAGACACCGCGGGAGACCGTGATCATCGTCGTCGCAGGGCAGGACATCCTGGTCGATGGCCGCAAGGTGACGACGGTCAACGAAGCGCTGGCCACGGTCGGCGACGAGATCGCGCCGCTGAAGGCCGAGTTGGCGCTGCACGCGAGCAAGAAGGTCGTGCGCGAAGAGAACAAGGCGCAGGGCCGTGCGGTGACGATCATGGGCGACCGCGACATTCCGTATGCGCTGCTGCGCAAGGTGATGGCCACGGCGGCGCGGGCTGACTTCAGCGACGTGTCGTTTGCGGTGACGAAGAAGGATGCGAAAGCATGAGCGCCGCTGTAGCGTTGAGTTTCCGCACGCCGTACTTCGCTTGGGCGTATTCGCCTGAAGACGAGAAGCGCTTCGGCCGCATCCGCAACCGGATCATGACGGTCACGGTGATCGCGTGCCTGGCGTTCCTGCTGCTGCCGCGGCCGAAGGAAGTGCGCGTGGCGCAGGAAGAGCCGCCGCGTCTGGCCAAGCTGTTGCTCGAACGCGAAGCAACGCCGCTACCCAAACCTGCGCCGCCACCGGCAGCGAAGAAGGAAGAGCGCGTCGCCGAGCCGACCAAGCAAGCTGAGAAGACGGCAACGCCCGAACCCAAGCGCCCCGAGCCGCGACAGGAAGCTGCCAAGGGTGCCAAGGTGCCCGAAGCGCGCAACCCGATCGCGGGCAAGCCGCCGGGTGAAGTGGATGCGGCGCGTCGGCGTGTGGCCGGTATCGGCCTGCTCGCGTCGAGCAAGGAACTCAATGAGTTGCGTGGCGCCCCCGTTGCCGTGCAGTTGCAGACCGACATCAAACAAGGCCCAGGCGTCGGTACCGGCGTCGGCGTCGGTGTTGGCGCCGGCAACGAAGCGGGTATTCCGATCCGCTCGATGATCACCTCGAATGCTCAGGGGAGTAGCGGCGGTATCAACACCGCCGCCTACAGCCGCAACACCGGAGGCGGTGGCCTCGCGGGCCGCGCGACCACGCTCGTAGAAGGCGCGGCGGGCGGTGGCGGTGGTGGTGGGCCTGGGGGCGGCGGCGGTGGCGGCAAGGGCAACGGCACGGGCCTTGGAAGCGGCGACGGTGCGCGCAACGGCGGCAGCATCGCCAAGGGCGGCAGCGGCAAGGCTTCGCGCTCGCTGGAAGACATCAAGATCGTCTTGGAGCGCAGCAAGGGCTCGCTGTACTCGATCTACAACCGTGCGCTGCGCGAAGACGCGTCGCTGCAAGGCAAGGTCGTCGTCGAGCTGAAGATCTCGCCGAGTGGCGAAGTCATGAGTGCGCGCGTGATTTCGAGCGAGTTGAAGACGCCCGACCTCGAAGCGAAGATCCTGGCGCGCATCCGCACGCTGGACTTCGGCGCGAAGGACGTGGCCGAGATGGTCACCACCTGGCCGTTGGATTTTCTGCCTGCATAGAGCAGCGACAATGGCGGCATGCCCGCCTGGATTCCCTACGCCCAGCTCATTGCGCTGGGCGTTGTCGTTTTGGTCTTGCTCTGGATCGCGTTTCGGCGCAACGGCAGCGACGCGCTCGAACGCAATCTGCGCAACGACGTGCAGGACAGTGCGCGCGCGACGCGCCAGGAGCTGACCGGCACCCTGGCGACGTTTCAGCAGACGCTGCTCGCGCAAAGCAGCGACGTGGCGCGTACGCAGAACGAGCAGATCGATTCGTTCCGCACCCAGCTGGCGACGATGCAGCAGCGCATCGGCGACGACACGCGGGCCGCGCGTGAGGCGCAGGATGCGGCGCTGCACCGCTTCGGCCAGGCGCAGGCCGAGCAGTTGCGCTCACTGGCCGAGGCCAACGACAAGCGCATGGGCGAGGTGCGGCAGGCGGTGGAGGCCAAGCTGACGCTGATCCAGGCCGACAACGCGCAGAAGCTCGAACAGATGCGGGCCACGGTCGATGAAAAGCTCTCGGCGACGTTGGAGCAGCGCCTGGGCGAAAGCTTCAAGCAGGTC
>JANOEG010000722.1:0-5778 GCA_031413095.1 Burkholderiales bacterium
GTGTGGCTGCGGCCCGAGGGCAGTGGCTTCATCGCCGGGGCGCCGCCGCGTCGCATTGGACACATCAGCGACGAGGACGACGCGCCACTCGACGCCATCGACCACGGCCTGTTCGACGATGTGATCTGGCCGACGCTGGCCGCGCGCATCCCGGCCTTCGAAGCGCTGCGCGTGCGCTCGGCCTGGGCCGGCTACTACGAGATGAACACCTTCGACCACAACGGCCTCGTCGGCGCCCTGCCCGGCTGGGACAACGCCTTCACCGCCTGCGGGTTCTCGGGGCACGGCATGCAGCACGCGTTGGCCGTGGGGCGCGGGCTGGCGTCGTTCATCACGCGCGGCCACTGGGGGGCGATCGACCTGCAAGCGTTGTCGCCCGAGCGTGTGCAACGCAATCAACCGCTGCGCGAAGTCAACGTCATTTAGCCTTCACGCCGAGCGCCCTCAGCGCGTCAGCTGCGGCACGTGCGATGGCCGGGTCGCTGCTGCCAACGAAGGGCTCGATGTCGCGCGCCGCCTCGGCAGCGCCAATATCGCCGAGCACCCGCAACGACAACGCCACCGCAACGCCGCGCTTCAGGTTGCCTCGCAGCAGCGGCAGCGAGCGCGTGGAGGCGCGCACCAACAGCACACCCGCCGCAGTCCGGTTGGTTTCATCGGCAGAAGCCAGCGCATTGGCCACCACGGCGCCGGCGCGCGCCGAACCCGTGGCTCGCCAAACGGCATAGGCAGAGAAGACCGCAGCGGACTCACCCAGTTTCACAGCGCTATTTTCTGCGCCACGTTGTTGTCTTTCCAGACCTGAGGCTCATGCGAAGCGCCGTGGTCGAACCAGATCGGCAGCGTGATTTCCTTGATGTCCGGGTGCCGGAAGCGTTGACCGCCGCCGTCGGCGATGACCACCAGGTCCATGTGCACCCGCACCGCGAACAGCGGCGTCTGCACGTTGGCAAAGTTCGGGAAGTACTTGTCCACGTGCACAGGGCAGCTCAGCAGCACCGCCTTGCCGATGCGCAGGCCCAGCTCGGTGGCCTTGAGCACGGCGTTGGCGCCGTGGCTGTGGGCGACCAGATCGAGCCCCGACTCGTTGCGCGACTCGACCCACTGCTTCAATGCCGTCGCGCCATCCAGCCTTGCACCGTCGCTCCAGCCGCCACTCCACTTGAAGAAGTCTGCCGCGCCGTAGAGGTCGGGCCGCAGCGCTTTGATGTGCTTGTGAAAATCGCCGCCAGGCTGATACCACGCGGAGTCGCTGGCCCAGGTGCCGTGAATCAGCATCACCGTCTCGCGCGGCTTCTTCACACGCGGCGCGGACTTGCCACGCGACAGCGGCCTCAACGCGCGGTGGTCGGGGTAGAAGCGCGCCAGGCCCGTCGCCGCGACAGCGCGTTCGAGCTGGTCAGGGCTCTTCAAGCCATCGACCAGGATCTTCACGTTCTGTTGCGGCCGCGTCGTCAGGCGCATCGAAGAGATGGCCGCCGCAATGCGCACCAGTTGCTTCGGATGGTCCAGACAAAGTGCGAACAGGTCCGCCGCATTGGTGGCCACCGGCTTTGCAAACAGTTTCTCGGCACTGTCGCGGTACACGCGCTCGTATTGGTAGAAGTCATCCGCGGCCGTGCGGCCCTGACGCGGTGCGTAGGCATGGTTGGCCTTCAACCGCGCCCGGCTTTCGTCGAACGGAATGGGCCCATCGACGCCACGCAGCCTGGGCACCGGAAACGCCGACTCGGGCTCGTCGGCGACAAAGTCCTTGCGCTTCTGCGCCGCCGCGCGCGCCCGCAACGGCGCATCGCCGCCCCGGATCTGATTGCCCAGCGAGAGCAACACGGCAGCTTGCGAGGGCGTTGTGTCCTCGCTGATGGCCTTGAAAGCAGCGACACCCTTGATGGGCTTGGCCCGGTGCGGATAGAGCAGTGACATGCCGAACTCCTGCAACGCTGCGACACCCAGCAGCTGCCGCGCAGCATACGCAGCGACGCCTCATGGCGACAGGCCCTCCCTAGATTGTCTTGGGGATGCCCACCTCCGCGCGCACGCCACATCATCGCGGCGCCCGCCCAACGATGCAGAACGAAGGAGCCTGCGCATGGCCCGCTACCGCGCTTCACCACGACCCATGTGCATGCAGGTTCGCCCAGGATCGCTCGCCGAGTCGCGCTACTACCTGCACGCAGCGCTGCCCGGCGGCGTGTGGCCGCGGCCGCGCGCCATTGCGTCGGGCATCGACCCAGCGCCGATCGAGGACCTGATCTTCTTCGGCGGCAAGGTGGTGCCGCAGATCGAGTTCCAGAACATCTACCTCGGCGGCGCGCCTTCTTGGATCGAAGAGGACGTGGACTCGATCGACACCGCCATCCTGCGGGCGATGCGGCAGAAAAAGCTCAACAACGTCATGGCGCAGTATTTTCCCGGCGCCCAACTCGGCTGCGACATGCGCGACTCGTTCGTCGTCGATGAGGACAAGCCCAAGCGGCTCGACCAGGCCGACGTCGAGGCTCAGTTGATCGCGCTTTACGACAGCGGCCTGCTCAAGAAGTCCTCGCTCGGCAGTTGCCTGTTCAACCTGATCCTGCCCAGCGCCACGGTGCTCAAGTTGGGCACGTCAAGTTCGATGAACGGCCTTGGCGGTTTCCACGGCTCGGTGCACTTCACGCGCGCAGGCAAGCGGATCACGCTGTACTACTCGGCCAACGTCTACTCGGAGCATCTGCCCGACGGCCGCGAGCACGGCATCGCGGTCTTCAACAAGCCGTGGAAGAACGTCGTCGCCACGCTGTACCACGAGGCCAACGAGTTCCGCACCGATCCCGACGTCAACGACGCCAACATGAAAGGCGACAACGACTTTCTGGGCTGGGTGTCGCGCAGCGGCCAGGAGGTCGGCGACCAGCCGATCTTCGCGGCCGGCCAGGCCGGCGACTTCCGCCTCGTTTTCAAAGAAGTACAGGACCGGCCGCGCAAGCATCGCTTGCCCGTGCAGTTCATGTACTCGAATGTGGCGCACGGCGCCGAGGGACCCATCGACCATCCACACGCTTAGGAGCATTTCGCATGGCAACGCCCAAGACCCCGAAACCGGTCCCTCCCACCAACCATGGCCGCAGCACCGCCGAAGCCAACGCGGTGCGCAGCAACCTCGTCAAGCCGGGCCGCTTCGGCCTGCTGTTCCCGGAACTCGCCAGCTCGCCGTGGACCACCGGCAACCCCGCCACCGATGAACAGGTGTCGGTCGATTTGGCCAAGGCCATGCATGCGCCGGGGCAAAAAGTCGGTGTCATTCCCGCGGGTTTCACGTACTTCGGCCAGTTCGTCGACCACGACATCACGTTCGATCCGACGAGCATCGGCGAGAACGCGGTCGACGTCGATGACCTGACCAACTTCCGCACGCCGGCGCTCGACCTCGACAACCTTTACGGTTCCGGGCCGCGCGACCAACCCTTTCTCTACCGGCGCGACAGCGGTGGCACGGCTTCGCAGTTTCTGATCGGCCCGGTGATCCAGCCGGGCTCGGCCGCGCCGGGCGGCACCGACGCCAAGGTCATCGCGCAGGACGGCGCCAGCTACGACTTGCCGCGCGCCTGCGACAGTTAGCGCGCACGCCCCGCGATCATCGGCGACAAGCGCACTGACGACACCCTGATCGTCTCCCAGCTGCACCGCACCTTGCTGCACTTTCACAATGCGCTGTGCCTGCACGCGCCGGAGTTGTCGTTTGCCGATGTGCGCAAGCGCGTGATCCACCACTACCAGCGCATCCTGCTCAACCAGTTCCTGCCGCTGATCTGCGGCAGCAAAGCAGTGAAGGACGCGCTGCAGGAGTTGAAGTTCTACAAGATCGGCCCGGGGGAACTCGCCACCGAGTCCTTCATTCCGCTCGAGTTCTCTGGCGCGGCCTACCGCTTCGGGCACAGCATGGTGCGCTCGAAGTACCACTTCAACAAAGTCTTCGGCCCGACCACCGACTTCCGCCTGGCCTTCACCTTCACCGGAAACGGCGGCTTCTTCGGCCTGCCACGCTACCCGACCAACTGGCTGCTCGATTGGCGGCAGTTCTTCCCCGGGCTCGGCCCCAAGCCGCAGATGGCGATGGCGATCGACGCCTCACTGTCCGATCAACTGCTGATCCCGCCCAATGACACGCCGCTGGCCGAGCTGAACTTGAAGCGCGGTTTCCGGCACTACAAGCTGCCGTCCGGCCAAGCCGTGGCGGAGCGCATGGGCCTGCCGGTGCTCAGCGCCGCCACGATGAAGAGCGGCATCGGCGGCGACGTGATCAAGAAGTTCAACATCGCCACGCAAACGCCGCTCTGGTTCTACCTGCTCAAGGAGGCCGGTGCCCGGACCGGCGGCAAACACCTCGGGCCGGTGGGCGCCGCGATCGTCGCTGAAGTGTTCGTCGGTTTGCTCAAGGACGACCCGGAGAGCGTGCTCTCGTCGCCGACCCCCGCGCTGCCGTCGGCAGATGGCAAATTCAAGATCGCCGACATGTTCAAGTTCATCGAGGCGAAAAAAGGCAAAGGCAACATCCCTGCCGCCGGTGTGATCAATCCACTCGGGTAGGGCGCAGGTTTGATGCAGCGCAAACCGGCGGCGACTGCCGATGGTGTCGTCGCAACGCGGCGGCACCATCGGCAAGGCCATGCCAGACATCCCGCCCGCCGACGCGCTGATCCTCCTGCGAACACTCGGCTGGCGCGACCCGCTGCGCTGGCTGGCGCTCGGTTGGCGCGACTTCCGTCGTGCGCCTGGCATCGGCCTGTTCTACGGCGCTGCCTTCACCGCCATGGGCTGGGCGTTGTCCAAGGTGTACGAGGCGGCGCCCGCCTACGTGATGGCGCTGGCCGCAGGTTTTTTGCTGATGGGGCCGGTGCTCTGTCTTGGCCTTTACCACGTCAGCCGCACGCTCGAGCGAGGCGAAAAGCCTGACTTCGCGCGCTCGCTGCTGGCCTTCGAATCGCGGCTCGGGCCGCTGGCGATCTTCGGCTTCGTGTTGTTGGTGCTGGAGATGCTGTGGGGCCGCGCCACGCTGGTCATCTTCGCGGTCAGCTTCGACGGCATGCCCGACTTCAGGGGTTCGCTTTTGGCGCTGTTCGACCCGCAGAACCTGGGCTTCATCGTCGCCTGGCTCGGCGTCGGCGCGGTCTTCGCCGGTCTGATCTTTTCAGTCAGCGTGATCTCAATCCCGATGCTGCTCGACCGCCCGGTCGATGCCATCACCGCTGGCCTGACGAGCCTTCGCCTGGTGCTGTCGCAACCCGGCGTGATGCTGTTCTGGGGCGTGCTGATCAGCGGGCTCGTCGTCGCGGCAATGCTGCCGTGGTTTGCCGGGCTGCTCGTGGTCACGCCGGTCGTCGGGCATGCGTCGTGGCACGCCTACCGCGCTGCGGTGCGTTGATCTACGGCATCAACACCGACGACCCCGTCGTCTTGCGCGCTTCAAGATCGCGGTGCGCCTGCGCCACATCAGCCAACGGATAACGCTGGTCGATGCGGATTTTCACCGCGCCGCTTTGCACCACGGCAAACAGATCGTCAGCCATTGCCTGCGTCGCTTCGCGCGTCGCGATATGGGTGAACAGCGTGGCACGCGTCAGGTACAGCGAACCCTTGGGGCCGAGGATGCCCGGAGCAAACGGCGGCACCGGGCCGCTCGCGTTGCCGAAGCTGGCCATCAGACCGAACGGCCGCAGGCAATCGAGCGAGCCTTCGAAGGTGTCCTTGCCCACCGAGTCGTAAACCACCTTGACGCCCTTGCCGTCGGTGAGGGCCTTG
>JANOEG010000723.1:0-2921 GCA_031413095.1 Burkholderiales bacterium
GCGAGCTGCGACCGTTGGCGCTGACGCAGGCCGAACGCTGGATCGCCGAGCAGCATGCGCTGTGGCAGGCGCGCAGCGATCGCATGGCGAGCTTTGTCGAAACACTTCACCAACAGGAGTCGTCCCGTGCCCAACCCAAACAACGACGTCAACGCTGACGCTAACGACCTGACCATCTCGCGCCTCGTGCGCGCACCGCGGGCGACGCTGTGGCGAGCCTGGACCGAGCCCGCGCTGCTCAAGGAGTGGTGGTGCCCGAAACCGTGGACCACCGAAGTGCGCGCGTTCGACCTGCGCCCGGGAGGCGCCTTTCACACCTTCATGCAAGGCCCCGACGGCGGCACCAGCGACAACCCGGGCTGCTTCGTGGAAGTCGTGCCGCAGCAACGCCTCGTCTTCACGTCGATGCTGCTCGCCGACTGGCGGCCGGCCACGCCGTGGATGCCGTTCACCGCGAACATCTCGATGGCCGATGAAGGCGACGGCACGCGCTACACCGCCACCGTCATGCACCCGGACAAGGCGACGCGCGACCAGCACGAGCAGATGGGTTTCTTCGACGGCTGGGGAACCTGCATCGATCAGCTCGAAGCGCTGGCGCAGCACCTGCGCTGAACCCTCACGCGAGCGGCCAGCGCAGGCGCCACGCCTGCACTGCATGCTGCAGCCACTCGTTCAGCGTTGCGGCGCGAAACGGTGACAGACCGAGGACGTCGGCGGCGTCGCGCAGCACGGTGAGCGGATCGCTCACATCCAGCGCCGCCACCCCATTGCTCTTGCTCAGCTTGTCGCCGCGCGCATCGCGCAGAAGCGGCGTGTGCAGGTAGCGTGGTGTCGGCAGCCCGAGCAGGCGTTGCAGATGAATCTGCCGTGCGGTGTTGTCAGCGAGGTCTTCGCCGCGCACGACACCAGTGATGCCTTGCTCGGCGTCGTCGACCACCACTGCGAGCTGGTAGGCCCAGGGGCCATCGGCGCGCTGCAGCACGAAGTCGCCGACGGCGTGCGTCACGTCTTGCTGTTGTTCGCCAAGGCGGCGGTCGTGCCACACGATGCGAACGTCGTTGCCACAACGCAGCCGCCAGGCGCGTGCGGGTTTGCCGTTCAAACCATTGCGGCAGGTGCCGGGGTAGACCAGTTCAGCGCCGCGCTGCGCCGGCTGGCCGAGCGCGGCGAGTTCGCTCTCGATGTCGCGCCGCGTGCAGCCGCAGGGGTAGGCAAGGTCTTCGGCGCGCAACCGCTGCAGCGCGCGTTCATAGAGCGCGTTGCGTTCGCTCTGCCGAATCGGTGGTGCGTCGGGGACCAGCCCGAGCGCGTGCAACTGGCGCAGGATTTCGCCTTCAGCGCCGGGCGCGGTTCGCGGGCCGTCGACGTCTTCGATGCGCACCAGCCACGTGCCGCTGTGCGCCCGTGCGTCGAGCCAGCTTGCGAGTGCCGCCACCAACGAGCCGGCGTGCAGCGGGCCGCTCGGGCTCGGCGCGAAGCGGCCGATGTAGCTGGAGGTGTTCAATCGACGGTGGTTGGCAACCCCGCGTGCCGTTCCAGCAGCGCGCGCCGCGTGGTCTCGCTCTCCAGCTGCTGCAACCACCAGCCGAGCGCCAATCCTTGCGGGGGTTTTTTCGGATCGGGCGCAGCGCCGGCGCGCCAGGCGTAGCTCATGCGCGCGCGCGGGTTGTCGCGCTGCACTTCCTTCACGACCAGTCGGCCGGCGCGGATGTGCTCGCGCGCGATCGGCTCGGCGAGGAAGCCGCAGCCCAGGCAGCGCAGGTGCGCTTCGAGTTTGGCCTGCACCGTGGCCACGGTGAACACGTCCTGGCCGGGCAACAGATGAAAAGTCAGCGGCTCGTGGCGGCGCGCGCTGTCGGCCACGGCCACCGCGCGGTGGCGCAGCAGCTCGTGGTCGCCGATCGGGCCGTCGTGCGCAGCCAGTGGGTGGTTCGGCGCAACGGCGAAGACAAAGTCGATCTCGCCCAAGGGCTTCAACTCGATGCCGGCCGGCGGCGTGACTGCGCCGCTGCCAACGCCGATGGCCAGATCGGCCTCGCCGGCGAGCAGCGCCTCCCAGGTGCCGCCGAGCACTTCGCTGCGCAAGCGCAGGCGCGTACCCGGGCCATCATCGCTGCCGTCGATCGGGCGCAACGCGAAGAAGGCCTCGCACAACTCGAACAGCGTCAGGCGCGAGATCACGCCATCGGCGGCCACCGTGAGCTGCGTCTCCCAGCCGCAAGACACGCGGCGCACGCGGTTGGCCACCGCATCCATCTCGGCCAGCAGGCGCCGGCCTTCGCGCAACAGCTCTTCGCCGGCCGCCGTGAGCACGGCCTGGCCGCTCTTGCGGTCGAACAGCAGCACGTCGAGTGCGTCTTCCAGTTGGCGCACGCTGTAGGTCAGCGCCGACGGCACCTTGCCGAGCTCGCGCGCCGCAGCGGCAAAGCTGCCCGCCTTGGCGATGGTGTCCATCATCACCAGGGCGTCGGGGGTCAGCGCGTTCCTTCGGTCCGTCATGCGTTCATCTTATTTGAACGAGCGCTTCAACCCCACCGCGCCTCAGGTGGACCCGTCTTGCCTACAGTCCATTCACCATGCTGACACTACGCAAATCCCAGGACCGCGGCTACGCCGATCACGGCTGGCTGAAGAGTTTTCACAGTTTCTCGTTCGCCGACTACCACGACCCGGCCCACATGGGCTTCGGCAACCTGCGTGTGATCAACGAGGACCGCATCGCGCCGGGCACCGGCTTCGGCACGCACGGCCACCGCGACATGGAGATCGTGTCGTATGTGCTCGACGGCGCCATCGGCCACAAAGACAGCATGGGCAACAGCTCGTCGATCGTGCCGGGCGAAGTCCAGCGCATGAGCGCGGGCACGGGCGTGCGCCACAGCGAGCACAACCACGCCGCCGACAAGACGACGCACTTC
>JANOEG010000724.1:0-3126 GCA_031413095.1 Burkholderiales bacterium
TGGGCCAAGACCAGCGACTCCATCGACGCATCGGTCCAGGGCACTGTGTCATCGATGCGGTAAGCACGTGGCGAGGCGCGAGCGCCCGCTTCAGTGGACACACCCGCCGTGACCACCCAGCGCGCCGCCACGGACACCTGACGGCGCGACAGGCTGCCCTGCAACGCCAACAGCTCGACCTGCACCCGGCCGCCGGCCGGCATGTTCGGCGCCGCAGGTCCCGTCGGTCCTGTCGGTCCTGTCCAAAGGCCAGGCACGAACAGCGCCAGATCGTGGCGCAGCAGGCGCGGCAGCGCGTCGCGCAACGGCTCGGCCCAGCGGTGGCCGTGCAACAGGCGGATGCCGGCCGCGCCTTCCTCGACCAGCAGGGTGTCTCGCCCCAGCAGCTCGGGCATCGGCAGGGCAGGCGCCAGTTCCCACAGGGCACCACCGACCGCGCCCGCCGCTGCGCGCGGCGCGGCTTCGCCAGCCGGTGGCTCGCTCGGCAGGCGGTACCAGCGCTGCGGTGCGGACGTGCTGCTGCATGCCGCAAGCAAGCTGGCCAGACCGGCCAGACTGACTGTGCCGAAGGTGCGTCGGTTGATCATCGTGCGGGCTCCGTCAGCGTCGTTTCTTCGGCCGGCCGGCCGCGCAGCAGCGACTGCGGCTGCCGCTCCAGGCTGTCGGCCAGTTCGCGCAGCGCGCGCGCGGCACGCGACAGGTCCTGCATGGCGCGGGAGGTCTGCCGGACCACGCCGTCGTCGCTGCCTGCCGCATCGCGCAAGGCCGCTGCGGCGCTGGCCACTTCAGCTGCGGCGCTCTGCATCTTCTGCATCAACAACGAGTCGGGCGCCACCGCCTCGCCGACCGAGTCGGAGGTGCGCGCCAAGCTCTTGGCGGTGGCGCCGACCTCGTCGGCCGCGTCGCCGACACGTTGCGCCGCGCGGTCGGTGCGGGCCAGGGTGCTGTTGGCGGCTGCAGCCAGTGGGTCGATGCGCTGCTCGAGCCGCGCCGTCAGGCGCTTGACGCTGCCGGTGATGGCCTGCAAGTCGGCGAGCGCAGTGCTCAACTCGGGGCCGGCAACGAGGGCCCGCGCGCTGCCGGCGATCGCCGAGACGTCGTCGAGCAGTCGGCGGAAGTCCATGCCCTCGAGCTGGCTCTTCAACGCCTGCACGGCGGTGTCGGTGGTCGGGATTTCGATGGCGTTGCTCACGACGATGGGGTTCTCCTGCCCGTCGCGCGAAGTCGGCAGCGCCGCCGTGCGCTGCGGCGGCAGGTCGATGTCGATGTAAAGCAGCCCGGTCAACAGGCTCTGCATCTGCAACTGCGCGCGCAGGCCGCGCTGCACCAGCGCCTCCAGTGCCGGCGCGTCGCCGGCCTTCGGCGTGCTGCCGCGTGGGCCGTCGATACCGCTCACCGCGTCGCGCTCGAGTTCGGCCACCACCGGTATCACGAAGCGGTCGTTCGCGCGGTCGTACACCACCTCGATCGAGGACACGCTGCCGACGCGAACGCCGCGGAAGACCACCGGCGCGCCGACCTGCAGGCCGTAGATCGAGCCGCGGAAGTACATCACCGCACGCTCCTTGCGCGTCCACAGGTCGTTGCCGGCGACGAAGACGATCGCCGCGGCGAGCAACGCCAGGCCGGCGACAACGAAGGCGCCGATGAGGGTGGGGCTGGCTTTGCGTGCCATGGTGTTGTCAGTGGGTTTCGACAGCGACGCCGACGCGGCCGCGGTGCAGGAATTCGCGCACCGGAGCAGGGCCGCGGTCGGCCAGCTCGCGCGGTGAACCGACGGCGGTCATCGTCTTGTGCTCGGCGCTGAGAAAGATCACGCGGTCGGCCACGGCGAACAGGCTGTCGAGTTCGTGTGTGACCATCACCACCGTCGTGCCGAGCTGCTCGCGCAACTGCAGGATCAACGCGTCCAGGCGCACCGAAGCCAGCGGGTCGAGCCCGGCGGAAGGCTCGTCGAGGAACAACACGCGCGGCTGCAATGCCAGCGCGCGCGCGATCGCCGCGCGTTTTTTCATGCCGCCGCTGAGCGACGCCGGCTCCTGATCGAAGCTGTCCTGCAGGCCGACCAGCGCCAGCTTCTCGCGGGCGATGGCTTCGTGCTGCGCTCTTGACGCAGGTGCATTCAGCTCGAGCGGCAGCATGACGTTTTCGCCGACCGTCATCGAGCTGAACAGCGCACCGGCCTGGAACATCACGCCGAGGTGCTTCCTGATCTCGTCCTGCACGTCCTGCGAACTGGCGTAAAGATCGTGATCGCCGTGCCACACATGGCCGGCCTGCGGCGCGTGCAGGCCGACCAGCGCGCGCAGCACCGTGCTCTTGCCGCAGCCGCTGCCGCCGATGATCGCCAGCACCTCGCGCGGCCTGACGTCGAACGACAGGTCGTGCTGGATCACCTTCGTGCCGAACGCCAGCGTCAGCGCGTCGGCGCGGATCAGCGCCTCACTCTCATTCATGTCCACGCTTGCGCTCATATGCCAAGCCGCTGAAAGACGATCGTCAACACCGATGCCGCCACCGCGATCCAGACGATGCCTTGCACCACGGCCGCGGTCGTGGCGTGGCCGACGGCCTCCGCGCTGCGGCCGGCGTGGAGCCCTTGGCGGCAGCCGGCCAGCGCCACCAGCACGCCGTAGGTTGTGCCCTTGACCAGGCCGACGGCGATGTTGTCCGCGGTCACCGACTTCAACGTTCGCAATGAATACTCCAGCGCCGTCAGGTCGTAGACGATCACTGCCACCGCGGCACCGGCGGCCATGCCGACGACAGCGGCAAACGCGGTCAGCAGCGGCGCCGTCAGCGTCATCGCCAACAGCCGCGGCAGCACGAGAAACGCGACAGGCCGCACGCCGAGCGTTCGCAGCGCGTCGATCTCTTCGTTGGCGCCCATGCTGGCCAGTTGCGCCGCAAATGCCGCGCCGATGCGACCCGACAAGACGATGCCGACCACCAGCGCCGCAATCTCGCGCAACTCGCCGATCGTCACCAGGTCGGCGATGTACGACTGTGCGCCAAAGGGTTCCAACTGCGCCGCCCCCATGTAGGCCAGGATCAAGCCGACCAGGGCGCTGACGATGGCGGTGATGGGCAGGCTGCGCGGCCCGGTCTGCTCGAGCTGCCAGGCGA
>JANOEG010000725.1:0-6836 GCA_031413095.1 Burkholderiales bacterium
AGGCGTGGAGACGATCAAGCAGCGCCGCATCCTCACCGAAATGGGCTGCGATGAGCTGCAAGGCTTTCTGTTCGCGCAACCGATGGCCGCAGCCGACCTTTTGCAGTGGGCCATCGACGCACGCGACAGCGACGAAGACGCGTTCCGCTCGTCGCTGTATGTGAGCCCGGGCGAGGGCGACCCGCGCCTGCGTCGAAAGACGAAGCCACCGGTGTCGGCGCACTGACTCGAAGAGTCAGACCAGCACGCGCTCGATGCCCCCGGCGTTGGCTTTCGCCACGTACTGCGGCAGCCAGTCCTCGCCCAAGATGTGGCGCGCCATTTCGACGACGATGTAGTCGGCTTCGAGCAGGCCGTTGTTCAGGTCGGCGCCGTAGCGCTTCAGGCCCTGCAGGCAGCTTGGGCATGAGGTCAGGATCTTGATGTCGTCGCCCTGCTTGACGGCGCCCGACGCCCGCAGCGCCGCTTCGTTCTTCTGCAGTTCTTCTTCCTTGCGGAAGCGAACCTGCGTGCTGATGTCCGGCCGCGTCACGCCGAGCGTGCCACTCTCGCCGCAACAGCGTTCACTCTTCATCACGTTGTCGCCGACCAGGGCCTTGACGGTCTTCATCGGCTCCTGCAGCTTCATCGGGCTGTGGCAGGGGTCGTGGTACAGGTAGGCGCCTTTGCCATCGAGCTTCAACCCTTTTTCGAGCAGGTACTCGTGGATGTCGATGATGCGGCAGCCAGGGAAGATCTCTTCGAAGCTGTAGCCCTGCAGTTGGTCGTAGCAAGTGCCGCACGAAACGACGACGGTCTTGATGTCGAGGTAGTTCAGCGTGTTGGCGACACGGTGGAAAAGCACGCGGTTGTCGGTGATGATCTTGTCGGCCTTATCGAACTGGCCCGAGCCCTTCTGCGGGTAGCCGCAGCACAGGTATCCGGGCGGCAGCACGGTCTGCACGCCGGCGTGCCAGAGCATGGCTTGTGTCGCGAGACCCACTTGCGAGAACAGACGCTCGCTGCCACAGCCGGGGAAGTAGAAGACCGCTTCGGTGTCGGCCGTCGTCGCCGCGGGATTGCGGATGATCGGCACGTAGTGCGCGTCTTCGATGTCGAGCAGCGCACGAGCGGTTTTCTTCGGCAGGCCGCCGGGCATCTTCTTGTTGATGAAGTGGATGATCTGCTCTTTGATCGGCGCGGGGCCGACGGTCGCCGGTGGCTTTTCGGTCTGGATTTTCGCGGCGAGGCGCAGCATCTGGTTCGCGAAGCGCTGCACCTTGAAGCCGACATCGACCATCGCGCCGCGCATCAGCTTGATGGTCTGCGGGTTGGTCGCGTTCAAGAAGAACATCGCCGCCGCGTTGCCGGGGCGAAAACTCTTCTGCCCCATCTTGCGCAGCAGATTGCGCATGTTCATCGAGACGTCGCCGAAGTCGATGTTCACCGGGCATGGTGACAAACACTTGTGGCAGACGGTGCAATGGTCGGCGACGTCTTCGAACTCTTCCCAATGGCGCAGGCTGATGCCGCGCCGCGTCTGCTCTTCGTAGAGGAATGCTTCGATCAGCAAGGACGTGGCGAGGATCTTGTTGCGTGGGCTGTAGAGCAGGTTGGCGCGCGGCACATGCGTCGCGCAGACCGGCTTGCATTTGCCGCAGCGCAGGCAGTCCTTGATCGAATCGCTGATGGCGCCGATGTCGCTGCGCTGCATGATCAGCGACTCGTGGCCCATCAGGCCGAAGCTCGGCGTGTAGGCGGCGGAGAGGTCAGCGGCGAAGCTGTCGTCGCCCGTGCGCTTGAGCAGCTTGCCCTTGTTGAAGCGGCCCTGCGGATCGACACGCTGCTTGTAGTCGGCGAAGCCGCGCAACTCGTCGTCGCTGAGGAACTCGAGCTTGGTGATGCCGATGCCGTGCTCACCCGAGATCACGCCATCCAAGCGCCGCGCCAGCGCCATGATGCGGCCGACCGCCTCGTGCGCGGTCTGCAGCATCGCGTAGTTGTCGCTGTTGACCGGTATGTTGGTGTGCACGTTGCCGTCACCGGCATGCATGTGCAGCGCCACCCAGACGCGGCCTCGCAGCACCTCCTTGTGAATGCAGCGGCATTCATCGATCACGGGCACGAACGCGGCGCCAGCGAACAGCGTTTGCAGCGGCTTCAGGATCTGCGTCTTCCACGACGCGCGCAGGCGGTTGTCTTGCAGTTGCTCGAAGAAGCCGGCGCTGTCCAGACCGTTCAACCAGCCTGACCACAGCGCTTGAACCTCGGTCAGAAGCGCTTGCGCCTGCTGCACACGGTCTTCGATCAGCTCGGCGCTGGCAATCTCTTGCGCATCGTCGCTCTTGCCCAGCGGCAGCGGGCTCTTGCGGAAGAACGCGGTCAACGCGTCGACCAGCTCCAGCTTGTTGCGCAGCGACAGCTCGATGTTGATGCGCTCGATGCCGTCGGTGTACTCGCCCATGCGCGGCAGCGGGATCACCACGTCTTCGTTGATCTTGAAGGCGTTGGTGTGCTTGGCAATGGCCGCGGTGCGCTTGCGGTCGAGCCAGAACTTCTTGCGCGCGTCGGCGCTGACGGCGACAAAGCCCTCGCCTGCGCGCGAGTTCGCAATGCGCACGACTTCGCTCGTCGCCTTGGCGACCGCATGCTCGTCGTCGCCGACGATATCGCCGACGAGCACCATCTTCGGCAAAGTGCCACGCTTGCTCTTCGTCGCGTAGCCAACGGCCCTCAGATAGCGGTCGTCGAGATGCTCCAAGCCAGCGAGTTTCACTTGCGACTGCGAGAACAAATAGTCCTTGATCTCGACGATCGACGGCACTGCATCTTTCGCATTGCCGAAAAACTCCATGCACACTGTGCGCACATGCTTGGGCATGCGGTGCACGATCCAGCGCGCGCTGGTGATCAGGCCGTCGCAGCCCTCTTTCTGGATGCCGGGCAGGCCGGCGAGGAACTTGTCGGTGACGTCTTTGCCCAGGCCTTCCTTGCGGAACGTCGAGCCCGGGATATCGAGGCGCTCGCTGCGCTCGAGCTTCTTGCCACTGGCATCGAAGTACTTCAACTCGAACGATGCGACTTCGACGTCGTGGATCTTGCCGAGGTTGTGGTTCAGGCGCGTGACTTCGAGCCACTTCGCCTCGGGCGTGACCATCTTCCACGACGCCAGGTTGTCGAGCGCCGTGCCCCACAGCACCGCCTTCTTGCCACCGGCATTCATGGCGATGTTGCCGCCGATGCAGCTCGCTTCGGCGCTTGTTGGATCGACGGCGAACACATAGCCCGCGCGGTCGGCCGCATCGGCCACGCGCTGAGTAACAACGCCAGCTTCGCTGAACACCGTAGCCACCGGTTGCGACAAGCCCGGCAGCGCCACCATCTCGACCTCGCCCATCGCTTCGAGCTTTTCCGTGTTGATGACGGCGCTCTTCCACGTCAGCGGCACCGCGCCGCCGGTGTAGCCGGTGCCACCGCCGCGCGGGATGATCGTCAGTGCCAGCTCGACACAGCCAGCGACCAGGGCGGCCATCTCGGCCTCAGTGTCGGGTGTGAGCACGACAAACGGCATCTCGACACGCCAGTCGGTCGCGTCGGTGACATGCGAGACGCGACTCAAGCCGTCGAACTTGATATTGTCTTTTGCCGTGACGCGGCCGAGCACGCGGCGCGTGGCCTTGCGCAAATCCCACACGGCGCGGAAATGCGCAGCGAAGCGTTCGACCGCCGTACTGGCCGCAACTAGCAACTCGCCAACCAGCGCATCGCGCTCCGGATCGGCCTGCGGCGTGCGCCGCTTCTCGACCTCGTGCAGCCGGTGGTGCAGCGCCTCGATCAGCGCCGCGCGCCGCTTCGGGTTGTCGAGCAGGTCGTCTTCGAGATACGGGTTACGCTGTACGACCCAGATGTCGCCCAGCACCTCGTACAGCATGCGCGCCGAGCGGCCCGTGCGACGCTCATCGCGCAGCTTGTCGAGAAGCTCCCACGCGCGCACGCCGAGCAAGCGCAACACGATCTCGCGGTCCGAAAACGAGGTGTAGTTGTACGGAATCTCGCGCAGCCTTTGCAAATGGGGCGCGCTGTTCTCGTCATCTACCAGCGCTTGGCTGGCTTGCAGGGGGAGCGGTGCATTCATAAGGTAGTCCCGATGCTACCGTGCCGCAGAAATCACCTGTTGTGCGCGCGGTAGTCCCGGGGGCTTCCCCCCTTGCCCGCAATGCGGCTTCCGTGACAGAAACGGGGCTGTCACACAAGCTGGCGACACTCGTTGGTTTGCACGCTTCCACAACCTGCCGGAGATCCTGATGAAATTGAAGCCGCTTTCCATCGCCGCCTTGCTGGCCGCCGGTGTTGCCGTGCCGGCGCAGGCCCAAACCGAAATCCAGTGGTGGCATTCGATGACCGCCTTCAACAACGAGTGGGTCAACACGCTGGCCAAACAGTTCAACGAAAGCCAGAAGGCCTACAAGGTCAACCCGATCTACAAGGGCAGCTACGACGAGTCGATGACGGCTGCCATCGCCGCCTACCGCGCCGGCAATGCGCCGCACATCCTGCAAGTGTTCGAGGTGGGCACGGCCACGATGATGGCCAGCAAGGGCGCCATCGTGCCGGCCGGCAAGGTGATGGCCGATGCGGGCAAGAAGTTCGACACCAGCGCCTACATCGCGGCCGTAGCCGGCTACTACACCGCGCCCAACGGCCAGATGCTGTCCTTCCCCTACAACAGCTCGACGACGGTGCTCTACATCAACAAGGATGCCTTCAAGGCCGCTGGCATGGACGGCGACAAGCCGCCCACCACCTGGCCCGAGATGGCGCTGGCGGCCGCCAAGTTGAAAGCCAGCGGCCACAAATGCCCGCTGACGATCGCCTGGCAAGGCTGGACGCAGCTGGAAAGTTTCTCGGCCTGGCACAACGTCGACTTCGCGACCAAGCGCAACGGCCTGGGTGGCATGGACGCGCGCCTGAAGTTCAACTCGCCGCTGCACGTGCGCCACATTGAGAACCTTGCCAACATGTCCAAGCAGGGCCTGTTCATCTACAAGGGCCGCCGCAACGTGCCTGAGCCGTCGTTCATCTCGGGTGAGTGCGCGATGGTGACCACCTCCACCGGCTTCTACGGCAACGTCAAGCAGAACGCCAAGTTCAACTGGGTGCTGTCCACCCTGCCCTACTACCCCGACGTGCCGGGCGCGCCGCAGAACACCGTGATCGGCGGCGCCAGCCTGTGGACGCTGGCCGGCAAGAAGCCCGAGGACTACAAGGGTGTCGCGGCCTTCTTCGAGTTCATCGCCCAGCCCGAAGTGGCCGCCAAGACCCACCAGGCCACCGGCTACCTGCCAGTCACCAATGCCGCCTTCCAGCTGACCGAGAAAGCGGGCTTCTACAAGGGCAACCCGGGCACCGACGTCGGCCCGAACCAGATGATCCGCAAGGTCACCGACAAGTCGCGCGGCATCCGCCTGGGCAACCACGTGCAGATCCGCGACATCATGGACGAGGAACTCGAGCAGGTCTGGGGCGGCAAGAAGGGCGCGAAGGAAGCGCTCGATTCGGCGGTGAAGCGTGGCGACGAGCTTCTGGAACGGTTCGAAAAGGCGAACAAGAGCAAGGGCTGATCGCTAAACGGGCTGGCGCCAGCGGACATGGCCGTCGAAAAACGCGTCTTCTTCCGCTCGCGCTGGCTGCCCTGGGCGCTGCTGGCGCCGCAGGTGTTCGTCATCGTCGCTTTCTTCTTCTGGCCCGCGGGCCAGGCGCTGCTGCAGTCGTTCCAGCAGTCGGACGCCTTCGGCACCTCGGTCGACTGGGTTGGGCTCGAGAACTTCGAGAACCTGTGGAACGACCCGACCTACCTCGCGTCGTTCAAGACCACCGCGGTCTTCTCGATCCTGGTGGCGGTGATCGGCATCTGCGTGTCGCTGCTGCTCGCGGTTTTCGCCGACCGCGTGATCCGCGGCGCGGCGGTGTACAAGACGCTGCTGATATGGCCCTATGCGGTGGCGCCTGCGGTGGCCGGGGTGCTGTGGCTGTTCCTGTTCGCGCCGGGCATGGGACTGGTGGCCTACGCGCTGGGCCGCATGGGGTTCGAGTGGAACCACCTGCTCAATGGCACGCACGCGATGACGCTGGTGGTGCTGGCCGCGGTGTGGAAGCAGATCTCCTACAACTTCCTGTTCTTCCTCGCCGGCCTGCAGTCGATCCCCAAGTCGCTGATCGAAGCCGCGGCCATCGACGGGGCAACGCCCTGGCGGCGTTTCTGGACCATCGTCTTTCCGCTGCTGTCGCCGACGACCTTCTTCCTTCTCGTGATCAACGTCGTCTACGCGTTTTTCGAAACCTTCGCGATCATCGACGCCGCCACCCTCGGCGGCCCGGGCCAGGACACCTCGATCCTCGTCTACAAGGTCTACTACGACGCCTTCAAGGCGATGGACCTCGGCGCCTCCGCGGCACAGAGCGTGGTGCTGATGGTCATTGTGATTGCGCTGACAGTCGTGCAGTTCCGCTTCGTCGAGAAGAAAGTCAACTACTGAGATGGTCGAGCGCAAACCGGTCCTGACGGCCTTCGCCCATCTCGTGCTGATCATCGGCGTGCTGATCGTCGCCTTCCCGGTCTATGTGACCTTCGTCGCATCGACGCACACGACCGAGCGCATCGTGCAGACGCCGATGCCGCTGGTGGCGGGGGCGCAGCTGACCGAGAACTACGCCGCCGCACTGACCGGACAGCGCAGCGGCGCTGGCACCAAGGCACCGGTCGGCCGCATGATGTGGGTCAGCCTCGTCTGCGCGCTGACCATTGCGGTGGGCAAGATCGCGATCTCCTTGCTGTCAGCCTTCGCGATCGTCTACTT
>JANOEG010000726.1:0-7615 GCA_031413095.1 Burkholderiales bacterium
GCGATGAGCGCCGCCGGGCCGCTCCCAAGGCGCTCGCTCCCGCTTGGCGGGACCGGCCGCAGGCCGTAGGGTGCACTTATGAACTCGCGCCTTCGATTCGTGCTGATCACACTGGCCGCGCTTGCCGTGGCGCTGCTGACCGCGCGTCTGGGTTTCTGGCAATTGAGCCGAGCCGCCGACAAGAATGCCTTGCAAGCATCCATTGAACAACAGGCGACGCAACCGATGCTGAGTGCGCTGCCGGACGACGCACAGCCCGCATCAACGTGGCACCACCGCCGAGTGCGACTGCAAGGTCGCTGGTCTTCGGCTCACACCGTCTATCTCGACAACCGGCAGATGAACGGCCGGCCCGGCTTTTTTGTCGTCACGCCGCTCGTGCTGGCCGACGGCCGTTCGGTGCTCGTGCAGCGCGGCTGGCTGCCACGCGATGCCAACGACCGCACGCGCATCGATGACGCACCAGCCCCCTCAGGCGAGATCAGCATCGAAGGCCGCATCGCCCCACCACCGGCACGCCTGTTCGAGTTCGAGGGTGCTGACACGGGTCGCATCCGGCAAAATCTCGGGATCGAAGCGTTCGCCCGCGAAACGGGGCTGCGGCTGACGCTGTTGTCGGTGTTGCAGGCGGGGCCGGTGTCGCCGCCCGACAAACTGCTTCGCGACTGGCCGGCGCCGGCCAGCGGTGTGGCCAAGAACCACGGCTACGCTTTCCAATGGTTCGGCCTTTCGGCGCTCGTTGTCATTCTCTATGTCTGGTTCCAACTCATCCAACCCCGCCGACAGCGCCGCCGCTGAGCCAGTCCAGTTGGCGGTGCACTCGATGCCGCGGCTCGACGCCGTGCAGCGGCGCGCCGGTAGTGGGCGCGGCAAGCTGCTGCTGATCCTGCTGGCCTGCGCGGCCCCCGTGATCGCGTCGTACTTCACCTTCTACGTCATCCGGCCTGAAGGCCGCAGCAACTACGCAACGCTGATCAGCCCGGCTCGCGAGATGCCTGCGGCCTTGCCCTTGCTGGACCTGCAAGGCCGCAGCGTCAGCGCCAGCGCTTTGCGTGGCCAGTGGCTGCTCGTCGTTGCCGGGCCCGCGGCCTGCAACACCGATTGTGAGAAGCGCCTGTTTGCGCAGCGCCAGTTGCGCGAGATGACTGGCCGCGAGCGCGACCGCATCGACAAGCTCTGGCTGGTCACCGACACCGCGCCCATCAAGCCCGAGTTGCTGGCCGCGTTGGCGGCGACGCCCGCCACGCAAGTGCTGCGCGTACCCGCCACCGATCTCGGCACGTGGCTCGCCGGCGCGCCCGGCGAGTCGCTCGACTCGCACCTGTACCTCGTCGATCCCATGGGGCGCTGGATGATGCGGGCACCGGTGCAGCTCGATCCGGCCAAATTCAAGCGCGACATCGATCGGGTGTTGCGTGCGTCCTCTTCGTGGGATAACGCGGGACGGTGATGGACTCGCCGTCGCTTGTCGATTGGTCACCGCTCGCACGCATGGCGCTGCTGGGCATCGCCCTCGCGCTCGGACCGTTGCTGTGGGTGTGGCTGCGCCACCGCGGCGCCTCAACAAGCAAACGCCTGCACGCGCTGACGTTGCTGACCTTGTTCCTGACCTTCGATCTGGTGCTGTTCGGCGCCTTCACTCGCTTGTCGGACTCCGGCCTCGGCTGCCCAGACTGGCCGGGCTGCTATGGCAGCGCCAGCCCGCTCGGTGCGCAAGCGGAGATTCACGCGGCGCAGAGTGCCATGCCGACCGGGCCGGTGACGCAGAGCAAGGCCTGGGTCGAGATGGTGCATCGCTATTTGGCCACTGCGGTTGGCGTGCTGATCGTCGTCATGACCGTGATGGCATGGTGGTTGCGGAAGAAGGCCCCGTCGCTATCGCCGTGGTGGGCAACAGTCACGCTGGCCTGGGTCATCGCACAAGGTGCGTTCGGCGCGCTCACCGTGACGATGAAGCTCTACCCCGCGATCGTCACGCTGCACTTGCTCGGCGGTATCGGCCTGCTCGTGTTGCTGGCGATGCAAGATCAGATCTTTTCGCCGCGCCCGCTGCGATTGTCGAAAGCCCTGTCGATCGGGGCGTGGATGACGGCAGCGCTCGTCGTCGTGCAGATCGCCCTCGGCGGCTGGGTCAGCACGAACTACGCCGTGCTGGCCTGCCGCGAGTTCCCGCTCTGCCAGGGCCAGTGGTGGCCGCCGATGGATTTCGAGCCTGCTTTCACCGTGCGGCGCGAGCTGGGCGAAACAGCGTCCGGCAGCTATTTGCCCTTTGCCGCGCTGACGGCGATCCACGTCACACACCGTCTGGCTGCGGCCCTGGTCCTCGGCGCGATGCTGTGGCTCGCATGGCAGCTTGCGGCTACCCGTGACGTGACGCTGCGCCGCTTTGCCGCCGGCATCGCGGCACTCGCGGCATTGCAACTAGCCACTGGGTTGTCGAACGTCGTGCTCGGCTGGCCAATCGTCGCTGCTCTGCTGCATACCGGCGGCGCGGCGCTGTTGGCGGTCCTCATGGCGACGCTGTTGGCTCGTGCGCACGCACAGCCTCGGGCGTTGGCGCGCCAGCACGAACCGGGTTGGCCGGTGTATCAAAATCGCAGCGCCTTATGAGTTCGACTGCTGCCGCGCCCATCACTGCTGCATCGCCCTCGCGCGTGCGTCAGTTCTACGTGCTGACCAAGCCGCGCGTGGTGCAGCTCATCGTTTTCTGCGCCGTCATCGGCATGCTGCTCGCGCAGCCCGGCTGGCCCGATTGGCGATCGGTGCTGGTGGCGGCTGCCGGCATCTGGCTCGTCGCCGCGGCCGCAGCCGCGTTCAACTGCATCGTCGAGCAGCGCATCGACGCGCGCATGGCACGCACCGCCTGGCGGCCCACCGCCAAAGGTGAACTCACGAACACGCAAACGCTGCTGTTCTCGTCGGTGCTGTGCACACTCGGCTGCGTGGTGCTCTGGCGGTGGGTGAACCCGCTGACGATGTGGTTGACGCTCGCCACTTTTGTCGGCTACGCCATCGTCTACACCGTGCTGCTCAAACCGGCCACGCCGCAGAACATCGTCATCGGCGGTGCGTCCGGCGCGATGCCGCCGCTGTTGGGCTGGGCGGCGATGCGCGGTGAGATGGGTGCCGAAGCCTGGCTGCTGGTGCTGATCATCTTCGTCTGGACGCCGCCGCACTTCTGGGCGCTGGCGCTGTACCGCGCCGACGACTACGCACGCGCCGGCCTGCCGATGTTGCCTGTCACGCACGGCAACGAGTTCACGCGCCTGCAGATCCTGCTCTACACACTGGTGCTCTTCGCAGCCTCCCTGTTGCCGTTCATTCAAGGCATGAGCGGCATGGTCTATCTCGTCGCAGCGGTCGCGCTCGGCTTGTGGTTCATGGCGCTGGCGTGGCGCTTGTGGCGTGCGTACAGCGAAGCCCTCGCGCGGCGTACATTCCGATTTTCCATCTGGTACCTGGTATGGCTGTTCGCAGCACTGCTGATCGACCATTACGCTATCCAATGATGCAACGCCGATCTCTTTTGTTGACCACGGTCGCTGTCGTGGCAACTCTGGCCGCATGCAGCGCCGAGAAACCCAAGCCTGCCTTCAAGAACATCGACATCACCGGCGCCGCGTATGCGAAGGCGCTGTCGCTGCCGGATGCCGATGGCAAGGCACGCACGCTCGCCGACTTCAACGGCAAGGTGGTGATCGTCTTCTTCGGGTTTGCGCAATGCCCCGACGTCTGTCCAACGACGCTGGCCGAGATTGCCGAAGTGCGCGGCAAGCTCGGTGCCGCCGGCGCGAACGTGCAGCCGGTGTTCGTCACCGTCGACCCCGAGCGCGACACGCCGCCGGTGCTTAAGGAGTACGTGCGCTCGTTCGGCAATGACGTCGTCGCGTTGCGCGGGACGCTCGAACAAACGCAGGCTGCAGCGCGCGACTTCAAGGTGTACTTCGGCAAGGTGCCGGGCAAAACCGAAGGCAGCTACACGATCGACCACACCGCCGGATCCTTCATCTTCGACCCGAAGGGCCAGGTCCGACTGTTCGTGCGCTACGGCGGAGGCGCCGACGCGCTGGCGTCGGACCTCAAGCTGCTGCTCGAAGGGGCTTAGGCGGCTTGGGCTTCCAGCGCGCCGCGCATCTTCTTCATCGCTGCGACTTCGATCTGGCGGATGCGTTCGGCGGAGACGCCATATTCAGCAGCCAGTTCGTGCAGCGTCATACCGCCGGAGGAGTCGTCGTTGACCTTCAGCCAGCGCTCCTCGACGATGCGGCGGCTGCGGGCGTCGAGCACGTCGAGCGCGTGCGCAATGCCGTCGGAAGACAGTGCATCGCGGCGGCGCGCTTCGATGACACGCGTCGGCTCGCTCGATTCGTCGGCCAGGTAAGCGATCGGCGCGAACGTCTCCTCGCCGTCGTCGTCACTTTGCGGCTCCAGCGCCACGTCGCCGCCGGCCATGCGCGTTTCCATCTCGCGCACCTCCTCCGGCTTGACGTTCAGCTCGCGCGCCATGCGCTCGGCTTCGGCGGGCGTCAGAGTGTTGCGGTGCGTGTCAGCCTCCGCCGCGTCGCCCTTCATCGCGGCCTTCTTGGAGCGCAGGTTGAAGAACAGCTTGCGCTGCGCCTTGGTCGTGGCCAGGCGCACGATGCGCCAGTTCTTGAGGATGTATTCGTGAATCTCGGCTCTGATCCAGTGCAGCGCGTAGCTGACCAGACGCACGCCTTGTTCCGGGTCGAAGCGCTTGACGGCCTTCATCAGGCCGACATTGCCTTCCTGGATCAAATCACCTTGCGGCAAGCCGTAGCCCAGGTACTGGCGCGACACCGAAACCACCAGACGCAGGTGCGACAACACGAGGCGACCAGCGCCTTCGAGATCGCCGCTGTCACGCAGCCTGCGCGCGGCCTCGGATTCTTCTTCCTGCGTCAGCAGCGGAATGCGGTTGACGGCGGAGATGTACGCGTCGAGGTTGCCGATCGACGGCACCATCGCCCACGGATTGCGGACGGCCAGCGTTTGCGCGCCAGCATGAGCGGGGGAAAGGGGCAGGGCAGCAGCAGTCATGGGGTTTTGGAGCATTCCGAGGAGCCCGGGTTCCAAAATATTAGCACTCTCGCGCGGAGAGTGCTGACGGCCGTTGTATCAGGCGGCCAAATGGCAGAAAACGTGATTTGATATACGCAGAAACGTAAGTGTGCGCACCCACACTTTATATTCTCAGCCGAAATGCGTGTCCAGCTGGTCGAGAACGCTGTCCACCGCGGACAGGAACGTCGGCACATTGACCGGTTTGGTCAGGTAATGCGTGGCACCGGCGGCAATGGCCTGCGAGATTCGGGCCTCGGTTGCGTCGGCCGAAACCACGATCACCGGGATATCCGCAGTGTCAGCGCCGGCCTGCAGATGCCGCAGCAGCTCCAGGCCGTCGATGTCGGGCAACTGCATGTCCAGCAGCACGAGGCTCGGCCGGCGGCGCTTGATTGCGGCCAGCCCATCCAGGCCGAGCGTGGAAACTTCCAACTCGACCTGAGGCCGCAGTGCCAGGATGCCGCGCATGACCTCGGCGTTGGTCTCGTTGTCTTCGATGTAGTGGATGACGCGTCGCCGGTAGGCCGCGGGCTCGACCAGGTCGTCGTCATTGGCCAAGCGCGGTGTCGGCGCAACCGCGGCGCGCGGCAGCTCGAGCGTGAAGGTCGAGCCCATGCCCACCGCGGAGCGTGCGTGCAGCGTGCCGCCCATCAGCTCGGCCAGACGCAGACTGATGACGAGCCCGATGCCGGTGCCTTCGATCGGCCCGCTCTCCTGGCCCAGGCGGTTGAAGGGCTGGAACAGTTGCGCCAGTTGCTGCGGGCTCATGCCGGCGCCGGTGTCGATGACGTCGAGCGCGACGCGGCCCTCGTCGGCCATGCGGCTGGCCAGAATCACGCTGCCACCTTCGGCGTTGTACTTGACAGCGTTCGACAGCAGGTTAGTGAGGATCTGTTTGACGCGCGTCGCATCGCCTATTACCGCCTGCGCGCCCAGGCCGAGGTGTGCCTCGATGCGGATGCGGCGTTTCTCGGCGGACTGCTGGACCAGCGCCTGGACCGCAGCGACGAGTTCGGCCAGATCCAGCGTGCGCGGTTCGAGATCGACATGCCCCGACTCGATGCGCGACAGATCCAGCGTGTCGTTGATCATGTGCAGCAAGTGCCAGCCAGCCTGGCGCATTTGCGCCGTCCAGTCGAGTTGGTGTGGCGCCAATGGCTGCTTGCGATCGAGCTCGAGCAACTGTGTGAAGCCCAGCAGTGCGTTCAGCGGCGTGCGCAACTCGTGGCTCATGCGAGACAGGAACTCGCTCTTGGCCCTGTTGGCCGCTTCAGCCCCTTCGCGGGCGCGCTGTGCTTCTTCGAGTGCCAGGTGTTCGGTGATGTCTTCGACCACCCAGACCATGCGCCGCGGCTCATTGCTCGTTGCTGTGCGCAACACACTGATGGAGGCGCGGGCTGCGATGACGCGGCCGTCACCGGCTACGCAGCGCAACGGGCTGCGTGCCATGGGAATCTCGCCAGCAAGCAACCGCGCGCACGCGACGCTGACGGCCTCGCGGTCGTCTGCATGCAGGACGCGAAGGATGGGCGTGCCGGCCAGGCGCTCGCTGGTCGTGCCGAGCAGCTCGCGCAGATAAGGGTTGGCCTCGCGGATGCGGCCTTCGATGTCGGTGTAGGCCACGCCGATCGGGGCGTGATCGAGGATGCTGCGCAGCCGCTGCTGGCTCTCGCGCAGCGCCATGGCCGTGCGTTGGCGTTGCGTGGCTTCGGATTGCAGCTCGGTGCTGCGCTGTTGCAGTTCTGCGGTGCGTTCAACCACCGCGGCTTCGATGCGCCGCGCGCGGCCGGTGATCGTCAACAGCAGCGCGCCGAGCATCGACGCGCTCGCCAAGCCGACCAGCGCCAGCGGCCAGGTGCGGCCAATGCCGCCGGGCGGCGGCGCGTTGGCCGTCAAGCGCAGACTCCACTGGCGTGACGCAAAGGGCAGCGATGCCGCATGCGACCGCATTGATGAGTCGGCACGGTCGCAGCCGTCCGCGCCAGCGAGCACGCGCGCGTCAGGCTCCGCGTTGTTGTCGAACAGACAAATGGCAAGCGTCGCAGGCAGGCGCGCACGCAGCGCCTGCAGCCACTGCTGCGGCCGCACGGTGGCGAAGACGGCGCCCCGCAAGGCACGTGCGCGTTGTTCCGGGGTCTGCGGGTCGCCGCGGTACACCGCCCGATAGATGACCACACCCTGTCCGCCTTGAGAGAGGGCAAATGCCGCAGTGGCCACCGGCCGATCGGTTTGCGTTGCCTGCTCGATGGCAGCGCCCGCTCGCATCACCGATCGTGAATTGACGCCGAGCGCCGCGGCGTTTGCTGCCAACGGCTCGATGTAGCGGATCAGAAGCAGCGCCTCGTCAGGCGCCGGTGCACGGCCGGCCGGCCAGCGTTCGACGACTTGATAGCCGGCCAACCCGGACGCGCGCAGCCGTGCTTCGTAAGCAGCAACGTCGGCGCGCTCGACCCGATCGGACAGGCCGATCGCAGCAATGCCCGACTCATTGAGGGTCCACGGCAGCGCGGCACGACCGAATGCATCTTGATCG
>JANOEG010000727.1:0-2618 GCA_031413095.1 Burkholderiales bacterium
GTCCGGTTCCCGCAACGCTCCAAGAATCCACACGGCGTAGTGGAGGGTATCCGTCCGGCCAACCCATCTTGATTGGAACCGTGCGGCGCTGAAGGATCGTGTCCACTTAACTTCTAAGTGGACACGATGGCAAGCGACAAGGTGGTGAGTCGGCGGCGGTTCGGCGCTGAGCTCAAGGCGCAGGTCCTCGCAGAGTGCGAGGTGCCTGGGGCCTCGGTGGCCAAGGTAGCGATGGCGCATGGCATCAACGCCAACGTCGTGCACCGCTGGCGGCAGCTGGCTCGCGAAGGCCAAGCAACAGTCGCCAAGCCAAGCGAGTTCGTGCCGGTGGCGATTGCAGCACCTGCCCCGGTGCCAGTCCTGAGCTGCCGCGACATCGAAGTCGAGTTGCGCCGCGGCACCGTGACGATGAAGGTGATCTGGCCGAGTGAGGCAGTGGCCGACTTCGCGGCCTGGACGCGCGAGCTGCTGCGGTGATCCGCATCGACTCGGTGTGGCTGGCCGTCGCTCCGCTGGACATGCGCGCCGGCACCGAAGCCGCGTTGGCGCGCGTCGTCGGCGTGTTCGGTGCCGCGCGCCCGCACCACGCCTACCTGTTCGCCAACCGCCGTGCCAACCGCATGAAGGTGCTCGTGCACGACGGCATCGGCGTGTGGCTGGCCGCGCGGCGGCTGCACAGCGGCAAGTTCGTCTGGCCCCGCGACGCCGGCACGACATTGACATTGAGCCGCGCGCAACTCGACGCTCTCGTGATCGGCTTGCCGTGGCAGCGCATCGGCGAGGCCGGCGTCATCACGGTCTTGTAGCGCGCTGCAATTGCCGAATGTGCTGATGCGTGTTCGCGCATCGGCCGGCACGATCACGTTCCGTGATCGCCGACGAACTCATCGACACGCTGGCGCCCGCGCAACTGCGCGAGGCCTTGCGAGCCGCGCAGCAGCTCGTCGTCAAGCAAGAGCGCGAAGTCGCCTTCAAGCAAGCCGCCATCGACAAGCTCACGCATGAGAACGCGATCCTCAAGCGGCTGAAGTTCGCCGCCAAGAGCGAGGCGTTCAGCGCCGAGCAGAAGAGCCTGATCGAAGAGACGCTGGACAGCGACCTGGCGGCGGTAGCCGCCGAGATCGAGGCGATGGGTGCTTCGACCAAGGCCGGCGGCGACAAGCGAAGCCCCAGGCGCGAGAAGCTGCCGGCGCACCTGCCGCGCCGCGAGATTCGCCACGAGCCCGAGGACACCACCTGCGGCTGCGGCCAGGCGATGAAGCGCATCGGCGAAGACGTGGCCGAGAAGCTCGACTACCAGCCCGGCGTGTTCAGCGTCGAGCGCCATGTGCGCGGCAAGTGGGTCTGTGGCTGCTGCGAGAAGCTCGTCCAGGCGCCGATGCCGGCGCACGTCATCGACAAGGGCATCCCCACCACCGGCCTGCTGGCCCAGGTGCTGGTGGCCAAATATCTGGATCACCTGCCGCTGTACCGGCAGGAAGCCATCTTCGAGCGCGCCGGTATGGCGATCGCCAGGTCCACGCTCGCGCAGTGGGTCGGCGAATGCGGCGTGCAATTACAGCCGCTGGTCGACGCCCTTGCGGCCGAGATGCTCCAGCAACGCGTGCTGCACGCCGACGAGACGCCGGTGGCGATGTTGAAGCCCGCCAACCAGCGCGACGGCAAGACGCACCGCGCCTATCTGTGGAGCTACTGCACGGCGAGCTTCAACCCGATGCGCGCGGTCGTCTTCGACTTCGCCGACAGCCGCGGTGGGCAGCATGTGCGCGCGTTCCTCGGCCTGCCTGGCACCGAGCACAAGCCGGGTTGGAAGGGCAAGCTGGTGACCGACGACTTCAGCGGCTACAAGGCCTGCTTCGAGCTCGGCGTGACCGAGGTCGGCTGCATGGCGCACGCGCGGCGCAAGTTCCACGAACTGTGGGCCAACCACGCAAGCCCGATCGGCGAGCAGGCGCTGAAGTTCTTCATCCAGCTGTATGAGATCGAGCGCGAGGTGCGGGACTTGCCAGCCGAAGAACGCAAGACGACCCGACAGGACAAGACCAAGAAGATCGCCGATGCGCTGCACCAGTGGTTGACGCAGCAACGACAGAAGGTGCCCGACGGGTCAGCCACCGCCAAGGCGATCGACTACAGCCTCAAACGCTGGAAGGCACTGGTGCGCTTCATCGACGACGGCGAGCTGCCGATCGACAACAACTGGGTCGAGAACCAGATCCGGCCGATTGCGATCGGAAGATCGAACTGGCTGTTCGCCGGAAGCCTGCGCGCGGGCAAGCGCGCCGCAGCGGTCATGAGCTTGGTGCACTCGGCGCGGATCAACGGGCACGACCCTTACGCGTACCTGCGCGACGTGCTCGAGCGGCTGCCCACGCAGGCGGCCAGCCGAATTGCTGAACTGCTGCCGCATCGCTGGTCAACATCAAGCGCTAGCTGACCGCACCGCCCGTCGTCAAGACGGGTTCACCGGACGCATACTTCGTTTCCGCCAATGACATGAGCGGCCGGACCCTGGCGCAATTGACGGCAGACTCTGCCGTGGCCCGGGTAACGGTGGCCACGCTCAACGGCGCGGCCAGCATCAACCTGTCGCTCGCTGCGCAGGGGCGCTTTGTGAA
>JANOEG010000728.1:0-10135 GCA_031413095.1 Burkholderiales bacterium
CAAATCGTTAATCAAAAATCATCATTCATAAATCTCTTTATTTACCGATGAAAATATATTCTGTGCATTCCCTAAAATTTTGATAAATCCTTTCGCATCGTCTGATGTCCAAGCATTGTTCATTTCGCCATAATGACCAAAACCGGTATTCATCAAATCATTATCCGATTCGATTCCGTCTAATGAAAAGTGATACGGTTTCAAAGAAACAGTCACCGTTCCATTTACGGTTTTTTGAGTGTCTTCCAAGAAAGTTTCGATGTTTCTCATTACAGGATCCAAAAATTGCCCTTCGTGAAACAGCATTCCGTACCAGTTTCCAAGTTGTTCTTTCCAATATTGTTGCCATTTTCCTAATGTGTGTTTCTCTAATAAATGGTGTGCTTTGATAATAATTAAAGGTGATGCAGCTTCAAACCCCACTCTTCCTTTGATTCCGATAATGGTGTCGCCCACGTGAATATCTCTACCAATGGCGTATGCATTTGCCAGTTTTTCAAGCAATACAATATTGTTAGATGGTTTGTCTTTTTTACCATTTACGGCAACTAATTCTCCTTTTAAGAATTCTAAAGTTACTTTTTCTTCACCTTCTTTTACCAACTGTGATGGATAGGCTTCGCTAGGCAATGGTTTGCTGGATGTTAGGGTTTCTTTTCCTCCCACGCTAGTTCCCCACAATCCTTTGTTAATAGAATATTGGGCTTTTTCCCAAGAATAATGTACGCCATTTTTGGCTAAATAATCCACCTCTTCTTGACGTGACAATTTCAAATCACGAATAGGTGTGATGATTTCGATTTCAGGACTCTTTCGCGCCGAGGGTCGCGTGCAAGGCATTGGCTTTCGCGAAGCCTGCGTGCAGCGCGCGCAGGCGCTCGGCGTCACGGGCTACGTGCGCAATCGGCGCGACGGCTCCGTTGAAGTGATGCTGCAAGGTCCGACCGATGCGGTGGCGCGCATGCAGGCCTGGCTGCATGAGGGGCCACCGCTGGCGCGTGTCGATCGAGTGACGGTCAGCTCAGCGCCTGTTGCGGTGCTCGACAGCTTCGAGCGCTGGCCCACCGAGTGAGCGCATCGGCGTCGTAGCATGTGTGCGTTGCACGACAACATGCCTGCACCCTCCCCACCTCTGCGCCGCGCCCTCACCTGGTCGCAGTGGTGGCCCTCCGTTCGTGCTGGCTTGTGGGTGCTGGCGCTGTTTGTCGCCGGCGTGGCGGTCGCGCGCTGGTACGCCGCGCCGATCGGGGCCGCGCTCGCGGCGCATGGGGCCGCTGGCGTGGCGATCTTCATCATCACGTCGGCGCTAGCCGTGCTGATGCCCGCGATGACCAACCTGCCGCTGGTGCCGCTGGCCGTGCTGGCCTGGGGGCCGTGGTGGACGGCACTGCTGTTGCTGCTGGGCTGGACCGCCGGCTCGACGCTGTCGTTCGTGTTGGGGCGGCATGCGCGCGACTTGATCCTGCGCCACTTTCCGTCGGTGCAGCGCCATGCCGAAATCGAACGGCTGATCCACCCGCGTCAGCGCATGGCCTCGCTGGTGCTGTTGCGCATGACGTTTCCGGTGGACGTGCTGTCGTACGCGCTCGGCTTGTTCAGCCCGCGCACCACGCTCGCCGAGAGCACGCTCGCCACCGTGATCGGTGCAGCGCCGTTTGCATTGCTGTTCGCCTGGGCGCCCGCGTTGCCGCCGCTGGCGCAGGGGGCGCTCTTCGTGGGCTCGGCGCTGGTGTTCATGGCCTACCTGCTGTGGGTCTTGCAGCACCCGTTCGGCGCTGCGCCGCAGCGCTGAGCCGCGCCCCTACACGCTTGCAGGCGCCAGCGCCGTCACCACTTCTGTCGTCGCCTGCGCCATCAGCTTGTGCACGGGGCACTTGCCGGCCACGGCGAGCAGTTCCTGGCGCTGCGCATCGGACAGCGGACCGGTCAAGGCCAGCGTCGTGCGCAGCCGGTAGACGCCCTTGCGCTCTTCGCTGTCGTCACGCTCGACGGTGACCTGAATGTCTTCGACCGGGATGTTCTTGCGCTGCGCGTACCAGAGCACGGTCATCGCTTTGCAAGCGCCGAGCGCACTGTCGTAGAGGTCGTGCGGGGTGACACCCTCGTCTTCGCCGCCGTTGGCAGGCGGCTCGTCGATCGTGAACGTGTGCCGGCCCACCGCGACGGTGTGCTTCATCTTGTGCGAGCGGTCTCGCGTGATGGTGATGGTCATGTCGAGGCCCTGTGCGTGGTGATCCGCCCGGCCAACGGGTACGCCGGATCGGTGTAGCCCGGCGTTGACGGATGACCCGGGGCGACGAGCGAATCGACCATCACTTCGTCGGCGGCGTCGATCGTCACCTCGAGCGCGCCGAGGTAGTCGGACCATTGCTCGAAGGTGCGCGGCCCGGCAATCACGGCGCTGACCGCGCTGTTGGCCAGCACCCACGCGGTCGCAAAATGCGACAGCGCCACGCCCTTCTTCTCGCAGTGCGCCTTGAGCTGCTGCGCGATTGCCAGCGACTCGTCGCGGAACTCGGTCTGCATCATGCGTTTGTCGCCACGCCCAGCCCGTGTGCCTTCGCCGGGCTTGCTGCCGGGCGCGTACTTGCCCGAGAGCACACCGCGCGCGATCGGGCTGTAGGGCACAACGCCGATGCCGTGGTGGCGGCAGGCCTCCAGCACCTCGACCTCGGGCTGGCGGTTGAGCAAGTTGTAGTACGGCTGGCAGACCACGGGGCCGGGCATGTTGAGTTGCCGCGCAACATGCACCGTCTCGGCGATGCGCCAGCCGCGAAAGTTGGAGACGCCCCAGTAGCGGATCTTGCCTTCGCGCAAGAGCGTGTCGATGGCGCGCAGTGGCTCTTCGAGGTCCATGCCGTTGAAGTCGCGGTGCAGGTAGTAGACGTCCACATGGTCGGTACCGAGGCGCTGCAGGCTGGCCTCGCACTCGCGCAGCACCCAGGCCCGCGAGTACTGCTGTTCGTTGGGCCGCTCGCTCATCTTGTTGCCGACCTTGGTGGCCAGCACCCAGTCGTGGCGCTGGCCTTTGAGCAGCTCGCCGACCATGATCTCGGATTTGCCGAGCGAATAGACGTCGGCGGTGTCGATGAAGTTGACGCCGTTGTCCCGTGCATGCGCAGTGATGCGGCGCGCTTCGGCCAGTTCGGTCTGGTCGGCAAACATCATCGTGCCCAGGCACAGCTCGGAGACTTGCAGCGGGCTCTTGCCGAGGTTGCGGTATTTCATGGCGTGCCTCTGTGCGGATGGAACCAGAGACTTTACCGGCGCGCCAATGCAAACAGGCCCCGAAGGGCCTGTTGTTCATCTCAGAGGAGATTCAGCTCAGTAACGACGGCCACCGCCACCGCCGCCGCCACCACCGAAGCCACCCGGGCGCTCTTCGCGCGGGCGGGCTTCGTTGACGACGAGCGCACGGCCGTCGATGGTCTTGCCATGCATGCCGCGGATGGCGGCTTGCGCGGCTTCGACCGAGCCCATCTCGACGAAGCCGAAGCCCTTCGAGCGGCCGGTGTCGCGGTCCATCATGACCTTGGCCGAAGAAACGTCGCCGAATTCGGCGAAGCTTTGGCGAAGGCTGTCGTCGTTGACCGAGTAGGCCAGGTTGCCGACGTAGAGTTTGGAGATCATGGTTTGCCTTTCAAGCAAGAGAAATTGCGCACCGGGTGGGTTTGAAGACCGCAGCGCGCGGGGGTGAAATCAAGGAGTTCGTTGAATCGACACACGTTTTAACGCGTGGGGCGACGGGGAGTGTTGGGCCGGGGGGCGCCGCCGGCTCGCGGTTCGAGGTGACGGAAAGTGATGCGGCCTTTGCTCAAGTCATAGGGGGAAAGTTCGAGGGCCACGCGGTCGCCCGCGAGGATTCGGATGTGGTGCTTGCGCATGCGCCCGGACGTGTAGGCGACCAGGATGTGGCCGTTTTCCAGCGAGACGCGGTAGCGTGAGTCAGGCAGGACTTCTTCGACCTTGCCGTTCATTTCAATCAGTTCTTCCTTGGCCAAATGCGCTCCTGTGGGCAATCAGACGGTGATGGGGGATGGGGGCCGAGGTGCGCCGTCGCGCAGCCAATTCAAGCCCTGCTGTGCAGCGTACCGGCAGGCGTCGGCACGGGTGCCGAAGCGCGCAACGAAGCGGACCACGCGGTCATGCGTGGCGCGGCCTTGGCCGCTGCGGATGGAAACCGACGGCGCGTAATTGCCGGCTGGTGTGAGCGTGGTGAGCGGTGACACGAGGTACTTGCCCACCGAGAACGTCTTTTCGCGGTTCGTGGTGATGATCATGAAAGGCGCAGGCGGCCCGGTGGCCGGTGCGCGGAATACGGGAAATAGGTCCTGCAGCGCTGCAACCCCAAGGGTCGCTGGCTAAAGACAGGTCGTTTGCATCAGCCTGGAAAATGGAGAGAAGGGCTGAAAGTGGGGCTCACCGAAGGAAGAGGCTGACCGACGTTGACCGAAGGTGACGGTCTTGTCGTCTGGGTGCGCCGATGCCTTTTTGGACGGGAACCCTGTCAAACAACAGGCGCCGGGTCGGAGAGCAGACTCACGGCGCGCAGCGGGAGTGTATCCGATGTCGAGCGGCTGCTTCTTGCGGCCTCAGAACCGACGCGCAAGCGCCACAGCGGCCGACGAACCGGCACCTATCAAGCGGCACCACATGCGCAGCGCCACCCCGGCGCGTGCTGGCGCCAATGCAGCCGCTTCATCCAGATGTGCGCACTCGTCGGCTTGGCATGCCGCCAGCGTGTCGCGCAAGCCCGGTGGGCCGGGCGCGATTTGCAGGTGCGCGATCTGTTCGGCGTAGTGGCGGTCGACGAAGGTCTCCACCGCGGCGATCGTGGCGTACACGGCCGGCGGGCCGAAGAGCGCGGGCAGCGCACCGGTTGCCCAGCCCGCGCCCCGCCAAGCCGGCAGCAAGCGGCTTCGCTCGGACAACGGCAACCAGGCTTGCATTTGCTCGAGGTGTTGCTGCTCGGTGTGCAGGTGGCGCTGCGCAAAGGCGCGCAGCTCGCTGTCGCGGGCGACATGAAGAATGCCGCGGTAGATCGCCACGGCGCCTGTTTCGCCGGCATGGTCAGAGCGAAGATCGGCCAGCACGCGGCGGGTGAGCACGGCCGGGGCGCCTGCGTCGCCCAACCTGTGCGCCACCCATTGCAGCGCCGGACGCCAGCGCAGGAACAGGCGATAGACCCGCTCCATCACCCACGCCATGCCCGGCAGCCGCCCTATCCGTGCCAGCCAACGCCAGCCGGGCAGAAGCGCCCACAAGGTCAGAAACGCATCGGCGCCGCTGACCAGCGTGCCATCGGCGCGTTGCACGTGAAAGCGAGCCAGCAGCTGCTCGCGCGTCGTTGCTGGGGGCAACGCCAACGCAGCGCTGACATCGACGAAGCACACGGCCCGCTCACTGAGCAGCCCGCGGTACAGCGCAATTTCACGGCGGCACAGCGGGCATGCGCCGTCGTAGAGCACTGAGACATCGGGAGCGCCGTCGGGCTTCAGCGCGGATGCGGCTTCATCCATACACGCGTCGGCGTCAGCCCGCCTTTCTGGCCCAGGCGCTGCACCAGCCTGCGCCGGCGACCTGCTTGCCCGCGAACAAGGGGCAGCCGGCGGCCTTGTCTGCCGCTTTGCCCTGGTACAGCGCGCAGTTGGCGCAGTTCTGACCGGCAGCGAACTTGGGGTACTTCTTGGTGTCTGTGCGCGCAGCGTCGGCCACGTAGCCCAAGGCGGCGGCCTGCGCGTCCTTCTCGTCCAGCAGCGCCTGTGCGTTGGCTTGAATCGCAAAGCCGGCACTGCCGGCGGCCAGGGTCATGAAGAACAAACGTCGGTGCATCGTCATGGGAAGTCCTTGTCAGTGGTGAAAGCAATGGGTGAGTGGTTCAAAGACCGAACTCTTCTTTGGCCGGGGCCATCTCTTCGGCAACCGCCGGCTCGGCGGTGCCCTGCATGGCCTGCGCGAGTGACTGCGCGGAGCGCCATGCGCCCTCGACACCCCCGCCGCCGAGAAAGTCGCCGCACACGCCCAGGCGCAGGCGCTCGTCCCACCAGCCGCTCGGTGCGGCCGGGTGCCGGCCGACCTGGGGCATCGCATAACGCCAGCGATGCGCTACGGCGTGCTGCCAGCGCAGCGGCGCGCCAAGCCATTCGGCCAGCGCTTGCTGCATCGCCGAGGCAATCCACGCCGGCTCCTGATCGATGTGGGCGCGGCTCCAGCCGGCCTTGGCGTGCACCACCCAGTGCACCTCGTCGCGCCTTGCTTCACGGCCGGGGCGGCACTCGTTGCGCGCCACCATGGCGAGCGCCCCGGGCTCGGGGCGCGCCATGTCCCAGGAGCGGATGTTGGCAATGGCGTCGCTGACGCCCATCAGCGTCCAGCACGGCTGCATCACGGCCAGGCTCGCGCGCTGTGCCCACTCGCGCTGATGTGGCGCGAGCAACGGCGCCGCTTGGGCGGGCGGCAAGGCCAGCACCACCGCGTTGTAGACATCGGCCCACAGCAGGTCGCTGCTCTCGACAACCCAGCCGCGCGGCGTGCGGCGGAGACCCTGCACCGACTGTTCCCAGCGTGGGATCGCGCCCTGCACCAGATGGCGACACCACTGCGTCATGTCGGGCGCCGCGACGAAGTGCGCGCTGCCCTGCTCGGCGTCTGGGTACGGCAGGCTATGGGAGTGCAGGCGCGGCTGCCACGTCGTGACCCAACCGGCGTGCACCGCTTGCGCCACCGCGACGCGAAACGCAGCGTCCCTGGCGCTGAAGCACGGCACGCCGTGATCGAACGCAGTGATGCGCGAATTGCGCTGGGCGTCCGTCCACGCACAGCGCCGTGTGGCCATGCGACCGCCGGGGCCATGCGACTTGTCGAACACATGCACCGCCGCGCCTCCATCCATCAGCGCTTGCGCCAGCGCTGCGCCTGCCATGCCTGCACCGATTACCGCCACTTTGGACTCTGCACCGAACGTGTTCATGGAGCGCATGCTAGGCTTTTCTGCTTCACCTCCGACTCAAACTCGTCATTTCCCTTGCCTCAAGTGCAATACTCAGATTCATTTCCGACTCACCACCTCCCATGGCCATCAAAACACCGCGCGGCCGTCCGCCTGCACTCAAATCCGCTCTGTCCGCTGACGAGCCCCGATACCGCAGCGGCGCGGTGGCGCGCATGGTGCGCATGCCCGTGGCCACACTGCGCATCTGGGAGCAGCGCTACAGCGTCAGCCGCCCGGCGCTGACACCGAGCGGCCAACGCCTCTATTCAGCTGCCGAGGTGCAGCGCCTGGGCCTGATAAAGCAGCTCACCGAACTCGGCCATGCCATCGGCAACCTGGCGTCGCTCGACTGGCCACAGCTACAGGCCGTGGCCAACACACATGCGAACACGGTCGCCGGACCGCGCGGGCATGCGGCCAAAGCGCCCGAGCGGCCGTGGCGGCTTGCGGTCGTCGGTGCCGCATTGGCCAAGCGCCTGCAACGGGCCAGCGTGCGACTGGCGCTCGGCCGCTCGATGGAAGTCAGCGGTGTGTATGCCACCGTGCAGCAGGCCGCAGCAGCGTTTCAGCACAGCCCGTTCGATGCGCTGCTCGTGCACGATGCGCGGCCAGGCGCCTTCGTTCGCCCCCAGAGCCTGCGCGACATGCCGCTGGCCATGCTGTACCGCTTTGCCGCCGAGCCGGTGTGCGAGCAACTGGCGGCCGACAACGTGGCGCTGTTGCGCGAACCGCAAGGCGACACCGCGCTCGGCCAGTGGCTGCGCAGCGTCTGCACCAGCGGCAGCGCTGCCGCCGCAACCCCGCGCGCCGCGCCGCTGCCGAGCGAAGAAGCAGTGCGCCCGCGGCGATGGGACGACAATCAACTGACCGACTTTGCCGGCCTGTCGTCAACCATCGCCTGCGAGTGCCCGCACCACGTGGCCGAGCTGTTGATGCAGCTCTCGCACTTCGAGGCCTACAGCGCCGAGTGCGCGAACAGCAGCCACGCCGACGCACAGTTGCATGGCTTCCTGCGCGGCGTGGCAAGCACCTCGCGCGCGCTCTTCGAAGACGCACTGGAACGCGTCGCCGTGCACGAGGGCCTGTTGATCCCGTCCTGACGGGGTTCAGCTTCGGCGCAGCGTCGGCAGGCCGACGCCGCTGGCATCGAAGCCACCGTCCACTGCCAGCACCTGGCCATTGATGTAGGCCGCCTGCGGGCTGCACAAGAAGCCGACCGCGTTGGCCACTTCTTCGGGCGTGCCGTAGCGGTTGAGCGGGATCACGTCGTGGTAGTCGGCGCGGATGGCCACGCTGTGCACCAGCTTGGCCATCTCGGTATCCACCGGCCCCGGGGCGATCGCATTGACGCGGATGCCGGCGTTGCCGAGTTCGATCGCCTGCTGCTTGGTGAGGTGGATCAGCGCGCCTTTGCTGGTGCCGTAGGCCACACGCAGCGTGCTCGCGCGCAGGCCGGAGATCGAAGCGATGTTGACCACTGCGCCACCGCGTCTTTCGCGCAGCATGATCGGCGCCACGGCCTGCGTGCAGAGGAAGGCACCGTCGAGGTTGGTGCCCAGCACATGGCGGAACTCTTCGTAGCTGGTTTGCAGGATCGGCTTGAAGATGGCGACGCCGGCGTTGTTGACCAGCGCGTCGATGCGGCCGAAGCGTGCATCGACCAAAGCCACTGCGTTGCTCACCTGGTCGGGCCTCGACACATCGCAATGCACGGCGAGGATGCGATCGGCGGACCCATCTTCTTCGACCAGTGCGCGTTCGGCGCGTGACAGCGTTTCAGCATCGATGTCGATCAGCGCGACCGCATGGCCGTGCGCAAGGAACCAGCGCCCGATGGCAAAGCCGATGCCGCGCGCGCCGCCGGTGATGAAGGCCACGGGTCTCGTGGTGGTGGGGTCGGTCATCACTGCTCCTGAAGTTGCATGTGCGATTGTCTCCAAGCTCGCGCGAGGCCCCGGCGCCTGCTGTTCGTGGCAGTGACGTATGCGTTGCGCGGAGCATCGACGGCAGCGCAGAACACTCATGAGTACACGCCGCGGCAGCAGGAGGGGTTCGGCGCGAGAGGCGCAGCAATGGCATGCTGCGCCCCATGCAATCGCTCCGACCCCATCGTCCCCGCCTCGGCCTGCTGGCCATCGCACTGTTCACGCACGCTGCCTCGGCGCAAGACGGCGCCCGTTGCGCCACCGAGCCCGACCCCGCAAAGCGCCTGGCTTGCTACGACCGGCTGTTCAAGCCTGACCCGGATGCCACACCCGCGGCGCCGGCGACCGCCGCCAGCGGCCCTGCAGCGGCAGTGACCGCGCCCGTGGGCAGCGGCTCGATCATGTCGCGCCTGTGGGAGCTCGACGCCGCCGACAAGCGGCGCAAGTTCGTCGTGCGCACGCACCTGCCCAATTTCCTCCTGCCTGCGCACTTCACGACGAGCCTGAATCGTGCGCCGCAAAGCCCGACGCGCGCCGCGCTGGCGCCCAACGACCGCTACCGCCCGCTCGAAGCCAAGCTGCAGGTGTCGCTGCGCGCCAAGGCGGCGAGCGACGTGCTGTTGCCCGACGCCGATCTGTGGCTGGCCTACACCCAACGCTCGCTGTGGCAACTGTGGAACAGCCAGGAGTCGGCGCCGTTTCGCAGCAGCGACTACCAGCCCGAAGCGATCTACGTCGTGCCAGTGCCGGAGGGCCTGCGCGCGCTGCCGTTCGGCTGGCAGTGGCGCATGGTGCAGGCCGGCTTTGCGCACCAATCCAACGGGCAGGCCGTGCCGCTGTCGCGCAGCTGGAACCGGGTTTATCTCGGCGCGGGTTTCGAGCGCAACGAGTTCGGCGTGCAATGGCGGGTGCACCGCCGCGTGGACGAATCGCGCAGCGACGACGACAACCCGGACCTCACCGACTACATCGGCCGCGGCGAGATCCTCGCCACCTGGCTGCCTGGCACCGCGACGGCGTCGCTGGCATGGCGCACCAATTTGAAAGCCCTGAACCGAGGTTCGCTCCAGCTCGATCTGACCTACCCGGTGGACAGCGACGAGCCCGCCGGCCTGCGCTGGTACGTGCAGGTCTTCACCGGCTATGGCGAAACGCTGCTCGACTACAACCACCGGCAGACGACGCTGGGGTTGGGCCTGTCGTTGTTCCAGTTCTAGGA
>JANOEG010000729.1:0-1720 GCA_031413095.1 Burkholderiales bacterium
GACCGCATCGGGCGTGAAGCTCTTGTTCAAAGCTGCTTCCAACTCCGGCGCGCGAAACACGTTGCCCTTGGCGCCGGTGACCGCCACGCGCACCCCGCCGCTGCCCTGGCTGACGAACACGCCGACCAGCGCAAAGCGCGATGCGGGCTGCTTGTACTTGATGTACGCCGCCTTCTGCGCGAGCGGAAACTGCACTGCCGTGATCAGCTCGCCCGGCTTCAATGCCGTTTCGTACAGGCCGGTGAAAAAGGCATCGGCGGCGATCGTGCGCTGGTTCGTGTGCACGGTGGCGCCCAAGCCGATCAACGCGGCGGGATAACACGCCGCGGGATCGGCATTGGCAACCGAGCCGCCGATCGTGCCCATGTTGCGCACCATCGCATCGCCGATGCCGCCGGCCAGCTCGGCTAGCGCGGGAATGGCTTTGCGCACCTCTGCCGACGCGGCCACCGCCGCATGCGTGGCCATCGCGCCGACGGTCACGCCCGAGCCATCAACCTTGATGGCCTTCAGATCGGCGATGCCGCCGAGATCGACCAGCCGTTCGGCGTTGGACAGGCGCATCTTCATCGTCTGCACGAGGCTCTGGCCGCCGGCGAGAAAGCGTGCATCACCCTCGAACGCTGCGGCGGCGGCAGCACGATCGGTCGGGCGCTGGTAGTCGAAGTTGTACATGGTGGGTGCTCCCGTGATCAGGCGTTGTTGTTCGCGGCGCGCCAGCCGCGCTCGGCCGTGGCCGGCATCGCGAGGTCCTTGACGCCCAGCGCGTCGGTCAGCGCGTTCATGAAGGCGGGCGGCGAGCCGATCGCGCCGGCCTCGCCGCAGCCCTTGACGCCCAGCGGGTTGTGCGTGCACGGCGTGACGGTGTGATCGACGGCGAACATCGGCAGATCGTCGGCGCGCGGCATCGTGTAGTCCATGTACGAGCCAGTCAGCAACTGGCCCGAGTCCTTGTCGTACACGCAGCCTTCCATCATCGCCTGACCCAATCCCTGCGCGAGGCCGCCATGCACCTGGCCCATCACGATCATCGGGTTGACGAGGTTGCCGAAGTCATCGACCGCGGTGAAGCGCTCGACACGTGACTGCCCAGTCTGCGGATCGACCTCGACCTCGCAGACGTAGCTGCCTGACGGGTAGGTGAAGTTGGTCGGGTCGTAGAAGGCGTTCTCGTTCAAGCCCGGCTCGAGCTTGTCGAGCGGGTAGTTGTGCGGCACGTAGGCTGCGAGCGACACCGAGCCAAAGGGCACTTTCTTGTCGGTTCCCGCCACCTTGAACTCGCCGTTCTCGAACTCGATGTCCGTGTCGGCCGCTTCGAGCAGGTGCGCGGCGATCTTCTTGCCCTTGGCGATGATCTTGTCCACCGCCTTGACGATCGCCGTGCCACCGACGCTGAGCGAGCGGCTGCCGTAGGTGCCCATGCCGAAGGGCACGCGCCCCGTGTCGCCATGCACGATCTCGACGTTCTCGACCGGGATGCCGAGCTTGCCGGCCACCACCTGCGCAAACGTCGTCTCGTGGCCCTGGCCGTGGCTGTGCGAACCGGTGAACACGGTCACCGTGCCGGTCGGGTGCACGCGCACTTCACCGGCTTCGAACAGGCCCGCACGTGCGCCGAGCGCCCCGGCGATGTTCGACGGCGCCAGGCCGCAGGCCTCGATGTAGCAGCTGTAGCCGAGGCCGCGCAGCTTGCCCTTGGCGGCCGAGGCCGCCTTGCGCG
>JANOEG010000730.1:0-6539 GCA_031413095.1 Burkholderiales bacterium
CCGATCCTGCAAGGCCACCCGCTGCTGCGCCTGGAAAACGCAGTCTGCACGCCGCACATCGGCTACGTCGAGATCGACACCTACGAGCAGTACTTCGGCGCCGCCTTCGACAACGTGGTGGCGTTTGTGAACCAGCAGCCGACGAACATCGTCAACCCGGAGGCCTTGAAGGTGATGCGTTGAGCGAACCCCGCTCGGCGCGCGATCTGTTCTGGGCCTTCACCACATTGGCGCTGCAGGGCTTCGGCGGTGTGCTGCCGGTGGCGCAGCGCGAACTCGTCGACAAGCGCGCCTGGCTGACGCGCGAGGAGTTTGCGGAAACGCTGTCGGTGGGGCAGGTGCTGCCGGGACCGAACATCGTCAACATGGCGCTGATGATCGGCGACCGCTACTTCGGCTGGCGTGGCGCCTTCGCGGCGCTGGCCGGCATCATCGCAGCGCCGCTCGTGATCGTGCTCGCGCTGGCCGCGCTGTACTCGCAGATCGCCAGCACCGCGATGGCGGCCGGCGCGATCCGCGGCATGGGGGCAGTGGCCGCCGGCCTGATTTTTGCGATGGCGATCAAGCTCGCGCCGACGCTGAAGAAGAACCCCTTGCCACTCGCGCTGTGTGCTGCCGCCACACTCGCCACCTGGGCGCTGGTCGGCGGTTGGCGCGTGCCCTTGGCCTGGGTCGTGCTCGGCCTCGGTGGTGCAATGGTGACGTTCGCCGCGTGGTGGTTGCGCCGCCCGAAGCCATGAGCGCGTTTTCGTCAGCAGACTGGTGGCCGTTGTTCGCGCACTTCCTCGCCATGTCGATGCTCGCCGTCGGCGGCGCCTTGACCACCACACCCGAGATCCACCGCTACCTCGTCGAGCAGCGCGGCTGGCTCAGCGACACACAGTTCAGCGCCAGCATCGCGCTGGCGCAGGCGGCACCCGGCCCGAACCTGCTCTTCGTGCCGGTGCTCGGCCACGCCATCGCCGGCCTGCCCGGCGCTGTGGTTGCCCTGGCCGGCATGCTGCTGCCGAGCACGACGCTGGCGCTGTTTGCTTCGCGCTGGGGCCGCAAGCGCCGTGAGACGCTGGGCGTGCGCGCCTTTGTTGCGGGCATGGCGCCAGTGACGATCGGCCTACTGGCAGCTGCGAGCACGGTGCTGGCAGCGCCGCTGGCCACGCATGCCGGCGCGGTGGCCCTGATCGCGGCCACGGTGCTGCTGTCGGTGACAACGAAGATCAGCCCGGTGTGGCTGATCGCGGTCGGCGCAGCAGCAGGCGCCGCAGGAAAGTTGTAGGGCGCTATAGCCTGATCGGGCCAAGCCTGCAGGTGGCAGCGCGGATCACCGGCGCCGTTGCCGCATCACCTCGAACAAGCACACACCGGCGGCCACCGAGACGTTGAGGCTCTCCACCGCGCCGGCCATCGGAATCTTCACCAGCGCGTCGCAGGTGCTGCGCGTCAACTGCCGCAAGCCCTTGCCTTCCGCACCGAGCACCAGCGCCAAAGGGCCGGAGAGGTCAATCTCGTAGAGCGTTTGTTCGGCGTCGTCGGACAGACCGATGACCTTGACGTCGCGCTCCTTCAGCTCGATCAATGCGCGCGCGAGGTTGGTGACCATCAGGTAAGGCACCGTCTCGGCAGCGCCGCTGGCGACCTTGGCCACCGTGGCGTTGAGGCCCACCGCATGGTCCTTCGGCGCGATCACCGCCTGCACGCCGGCGCCGTCGGCCACGCGCAGGCAGGCGCCGAGGTTGTGCGGATCGGTCACGCCGTCGAGCGCGAGCACGAGCGGCGGGCTGTTCGCTTCATCGAGGATGTCGTCGAGTGAATGCCGCGCCGGCAGCGGCTTGACGAGGGCGACCACGCCCTGGTGGCGGTCGTTGCCGGCGAGCTTGCACAGGCGCGCATCGTCGCTGTCGACCACCTTGGCGCCAGCCTCGGTGGCCCTTTGGGCAAAGGTGCGCATGCGCGCGTCACGGCGCTGCACATCGAGATGGACTTCGACCACGCTGTCGGGCGCGGTCTTGAGTCTGACGGTGACGGCGTGAAAGCCGAAGAGCACATGGCGGGTCATGCCGCCATGTTAGGCCCTGCTCAGGCGCTGACGTTGATGACCGTGCCAGCGCGAGATGCGGCCGGTGGCTCTCGGGGCGTCTGCAGGCCCATCGCGCGCTGCACCGAAACCACTGCTTCGAGAACACGCGAGCTCGGCACGTTCATCAAGTGCACAGCCGCTGTGGCCGGCGTCAGCGGTGTGGGCGTTTGCGGCAATTCGGCCGCGACGGGCTGGTGGCTGGACTTCGCAGCCTTGGCAACGCGCGCGACAGGCTCGACCGCCGTGGGCGCTCGCGAGGCAGAGGCTTGGGGGCGGCTGATGGCGTTGATGGTCATGCGGCGATCCTTCGAAAAGCGACCCGGCCCTCAATGGCCTGTGGTCGTTGTCGTGTAGATCGGCTGCTGCGGGCTGCGCTTGAGTGCGCCGTTCGTGCGCAATGTCACGGTCTACTCAGCGTGTGATCGCGAGCCAGGCCAGGATGGCGCCGATCAACAGCGGCTGATGCAGCATGTAGAAGGTGAGCGACCAGCGGCCGAGCGCGGCCAGCGGTTGCAGCAGCGCCGGCAGCGCCCCGGCGATCACACCGCGCCGCTTTACCAGCAGCCATTGCCCAAGGGCCAGCCCCCACAGCATCACGCCCAACCAAGGCAACACCGGCGCAAAGTCTTCGGTCACCGGTTTGCGCGTGACCAGACCGATCCAGTTGGTCAAGCGCGTGTCGAAGAACGGGTGCTGGACGAAGTGCGGCAGCAACAGCAGCAGCAAACCGAGCGGCCACAGCCAGCCCCGCAGCGGCGCCGCAAGGCGCGCCAGCAGCAGCATCACCGCAAAGCCGTGCAGGACGCCGAAGCTGATCCAACTCTTCGGAAACATCAGCGCCGAGCCCGCGGAGACGAGCAGCGCGCAACCGGCGATCTGCCCCCAGCGCTTCCAGAAACGCTGCCAGCCCTGCCCGGCATCGTGCGCTACCGCCTGCGACAAGCCGGCCGTGAACATGAACAGCGTGACGATGACCGCGCGCTGCACCGTCCAGAACGGGTCGGCGTAGAAGTTCTGCACCGGGCTGAGCAAACGGTAGTGGTTCAGATCGAAGCAGAAGTGAAAGACCGCCATCCAGACGATGGCGGCGCCGCGCAGCGCGTCGAGGCGGTCGAAACGCGCGGCGCCACTCATCGCGGGTATTGGACGAGTTGGAACTGGTTGCCCGCCGGATCGCGGAAAGTGGCGAGCACGCCGCCCCACTGCTGCGCCTCCGGTGCGCCGTCGAACAGCACGCCAGCCGCGGTGAGCCGTGCATGTTCAGCCACGATGTCATCGACGGCAAAGCTGATGCCGGTGAAGCGGCCGACGAGCACCTGCTCATCGGCCGGCGCGTCGGGCGGCACCGACTCGACGACGAGATTCAGCCCGGCGCCGCCGTCGAAGACAACATAGCCTTGCTCGCGGCCGTCGGCAGTGATGCGCAGTTGCAGCAGCGACTGGAAGAACGAAGCAGCACGACCCGCGTCGCGCACGAAAACCCGAAAGCCGACGATTCGCATGTTGATGACGCCTCCTGTCTGAAGCCGTCAGTGTCGCCGACGCGGCTACGATCCATTGCATGACGACCAATGCACCGACTGCGCGCCGCAGCCCCGAAGAGCAGAGCCGCCTCGACGCCGCGCTGGCCGATCTGTTCGAGCGCCGCATCACCTTCAACCAGACGCTCGGCCTGATCATCGAGTCGGCACGCGCGCCGACACCGCGCATCCGCTTTGCAATGCGGCCGGCGCTGATCGGCAGCGCATTGCACGGCCGCCTGCACGGCGGCGTGATTTCGGCAACGCTCGACGCGATGGGCGGCCTGGCGCTGATGGTGGCCATCGGCGAGAAGCATGCCGACGAGGCCACGCCGCAGGTGATGCAGCGCTTTGCAAAGCTCGGCACGATCGATCTGCGCATCGACTACCTGCGCCCCGGTGTCGGCGCGCATTTCGTCGCCAGCGCCGAAGTCACACGCCTGGGTGGACGCATCGGCTCGACACAGATGCGCTTGGTCAACGACCACGGCACGCTGATCGCGACCGGTTCGGCCGCTTACGTCATCAGTTGACCGCAGCCTTCGCGAACTGCTGCTTGAACCATTCGTCGAGCATGCGCCGCTCGTAGACCAGCGACGTGTCGGCCAAGGCCGGCGAGATGCGCTGCAGGTAGGCCATGTCCTGCACCACCGCCTCGCCGCTGCGCGGCGACATGGCGGGGCCGTCGAGGCGCCAGCGCAGGGTGATGCGCGGCCAGTCAACACCACCGCGCAAGACGCGCACGTCCCAGGCCCGCGCGCCGGGGCGCACCTCGCCGGCGAGATCGACGTCGAGGATCTCGATCTTCAGCGTCTGGCCGTCGGCGACGTACGGCTTGGCCACGCTGGCGATGACCTGCTCGAGCACCTTCAGATTTTGCTCGCGCGAGTACGCCCGGTCGTGGATGTCAGCAAAGCCTTCGGGATTGACGAAGCTGAGCTGCACCGCGCCGGCGGCGTGAGCTGCACCAACCGCGAACAACAGCACGAGAGCAGGAACGACAGCAACGGTCTTCATGGCACCTCCTGAGGAGTCGGTGCCTTGAATGCTACGCCGCTCAGAGACTCTGCGCCAACTGCTCCAGGATGGCCGGGTTCTCCAACGTGCTCGTGTCCTGCGTGATCGCCTCGCCCTTGGCGATCGAGCGCAGCAAACGCCGCATGATCTTGCCGCTGCGCGTCTTCGGCAGGTTGTCGCCGAAGCGAATATCTTTGGGCTTGGCGATCGGGCCGATCTCCTTGGCCACCCAGTTGCGCAGTTCGGTGGCGATCTTCTTGGCTTCATCGCCCGTCGGGCGTGATCGCTTCAGGACGACGAAAGCGCAGATCGCTTCGCCCGTCGTCTCGTCCGGCCGCCCCACCACCGCGGCTTCAGCGACCAGTTCGGTGCACGACACCAGCGCCGACTCGATCTCCATCGTGCCCATGCGGTGGCCGCTGACGTTGAGCACGTCGTCGATGCGGCCGGTGATGGTGAAGTAGCCGGTGTCCTTGTCGCGGATCGCACCGTCGCCGGCGAGGTAGTAGCCCTTCAACTCGGGCGGGTAGTAGCTCTTCTTGAAGCGCTCCGGGTCGCCGTAGATGGTGCGGATCATGCTCGGCCACGGCTTCTTGACGACGAGGATGCCGCCGCTGCCATTGGGCACATCGGCGCCGGTCTCGTCGACGATGGCGGCGTCGATGCCAGGAAACGGCAACGTGCAGGACCCCGGCACCAGCGTCGTCGCGCCCGGCAGCGGCGTGATCATGTGGCCGCCGGTTTCGGTCTGCCAGAAGGTGTCGACGATCGGGCAGCGGCTGCCGCCGACATGCTTGTGGTACCACTCCCAGGCGGCAGGGTTGATCGGCTCACCGACCGAGCCCAGGATGCGCAGGCTCGTCAGGTCGCTGTGCTTCGGATGCACCACGTCGTTTGTCTCGGCGGCCTTGATCAGCGAGCGGATCGCCGTCGGCGCGGTGTAGAACACCGTCACCTTGTGCTTCTCGATCGTCTTCCAGAACCGGTCGGCCGCAGGAAACGTCGGCACGCCTTCGAACACGACCTCGGTACCGCCCAGGGCCAGCGGGCCGTAGGTGATGTAGGTGTGGCCGGTGACCCAGCCGATGTCGGCCGTGCACCAGAAGATGTCGTCGGGCTTCAAGTCGAAGGTCCACTTCGTCGTCAACGCGGCATGCAGCAGGTAGCCGCCGGTGGAGTGCTGGACACCCTTGGGTTTGCCGGTCGAGCCCGAGGTATAGAGCAGGAACAGCGGATGCTCGGCCTCGACCCACTCGGGCTCGCACGTCGTTGGCTTGCCGGCCATTTCTTCGTGCAGCCAGCGGTCGCGCGCCGGGTTCCAGGCGATCTTGCCGCCGGTGCGCTTGTAGACGATGACGTCCTTGATCGACTCGCAGCCGCCGAGCGCGATGGCTTCGTCGACGATCGCCTTCAGCGGCAGCTGTTTGCCGCCACGCAGTTGCTCGTCGGCGGTGATGACCATGACCGCGCCGGCATCCTGCACGCGGTCACGCACCGACTGCGCCGAGAAACCGCCGAAGACGACCGAGTGGATGGCGCCGATGCGCGCGCAGGCCTGCATCGCGGCCACGCCCTCGACGCTCATCGACATGTAGATCAGGACGCGGTCGCCCTTCTTGATGCCGCGCGCCTTCAGCGCGTTGGCGAACTGGCAGACCATCGCCAACAGGTCTTTGTACGAGGCCCGGGTCACCGCGCCATCGTCGGCCTCGAAGATGATCGCTGTCTTGTCGCCGATGCCTTTCTCGACGTTGCGGTCCAGGCAGTTGTAGGAGACGTTCAAGGTGCCGTCTTCGAACCACTTGAAGAACGGCGCATTGCTGTCGTTCAAGCCCTTGGTGAACGGCTTCTTCCAGGTGACAAGCTCGTCGCCGAAGCCGCTGCCGACTACGATGGCTACTGGTCGCGCCTGGCGCGTGAGTTCGTCA
>JANOEG010000731.1:0-11145 GCA_031413095.1 Burkholderiales bacterium
CCCGGATCGTGCGGTCCGACGAGAACGGCCCCATCGCGGCGACGTTCCGGATCGCGCACTCAGCCCACGCCGCCTTGTCGCGCCACAGCGCATCGACGCGGGCCTGCGTTGCGACGTAGTCGGCGAAGTCGGCCATCAGCAAATACGTGTCGCGATTGAGCAGCCCGTCGATCAAGCCGCGGTAGCGCTCGGGCTCGCCGGGCGAGAATTCGCCGTGGCTGATGGCGTCGAGCACGCGCTTCAACTTGGGGTTTTCTTCGACATACAGGCGCGGGTCGTAGCCAAGGGCTTTGGTCTTGGCCACGGCGTCGGCGCGCAGGCCGAAGACGAACATGTTGTCCTCGCCCATCGATTGCGCCATCTCGATGTTGGCGCCGTCCCAGGTGCCGATGGTGATGGCGCCGTTGAGCGCAAACTTCATGTTGCCGGTGCCGGAGGCTTCGGTGCCGGCGGTCGAGATTTGCTCGGACAGATCGGCGGCGGGCAGGATGATTTCGGCCAGTGAGACACTGTAGTTGGGCAGAAAGACCAGCTTCAGCTTGTCGCCCACGCGCGGGTCGCTGTTGATGACGCGCGCCACGTCGTGGATCAGGTTGACGATGGCCTTGGCGGTTTGATACGCACTTGCTGCCTTGCCGGCGAAGATGACAGTGCGCGGCACCCATCCCTCGCCATTTGGAGCAGTCGGGTGATCGACGATGGCCTGGTAGCGCGAGATCACGTGCAGCAGGTTGAGCAACTGGCGCTTGTACTCGTGGATGCGCTTGATGTGCACGTCGAACAGGCTGGCCGGGTCGATGACGATGCCGAGCTCGCGGCGCACGAGCGCAGCAAGACGCTCCTTGTTGGCGTGCTTGGCTTTGCCGAACGCGGTCTGCACCGTTTTTTTGTGCGCGTGTTTTTCGAGCGCCTTCAACTCGCTGGCATCGGCACGCCAGCCGTCGCCGATCTGCGCATCGATCACCGCAGAAAGCGCAGGATTGGCCTGCGTCAGCCAGCGCCGCGGCGTCACGCCATTGGTGATGTTGGTGAAGCGGTCGGGGTAGAGCTTGGCGAAGTCGGCGAAGATGGTCTTGACCATCAGCTCGGAGTGCAGCGCCGAGACGCCGTTGACCTTGTGCGAGGCCAGCACCGACAGGCTCGCCATGCGCACGCGGCGGTCGGCGTTTTCGTCGATCAGAGACAGGCGGCGCACTATGTCGTCATCGCCCGGGAAGCGCGTGCGGATCTCTTCGAGGAAGCGGCCGTTGATCTCGTAGACGATCTCCATGTGCCGCGGCAGCAGCCCTTCGAACAGCGGCACGGCCCAGGTCTCCAGCGCTTCGGGCATCAGCGTGTGGTTGGTGTAGCTCACCGCCTGCTGCACGATGCTCCAGGCGTCGTCCCAGACCAGGCCGTGCTCGTCGATCAGCAGGCGCATCAACTCGACCGGCACGAGCGCGGGGTGCGTGTCGTTCAAGTGCACCGTGTTCTGGCGGCCGAAGTCATGCAGTGCACGGCCTTCGCGCAGATGGCGCGCGAGCATGTCCTGCAGCGACGCGCTGACGAGCAGGAACTCCTGCTTGAGGCGCATCTCGCGGCCAGCGTGCGTGCTGTCGTCGGGGTACAGCACCCAGTTCAGCATGTCGGCCGAGAGGCGCTCACGGCCGGAGGCGAGATGGTCGCCGCGACAGAACGCGGCAAAGTCGATCGGCTGCTCGCTCTGCGCATGCCACTGGCGCAGCGTGGAGACGCGCTCGGTGCCGTGGCCGGGCACGATGAAGTCGAACGCGGTGGCGATCACGCGCTCGGCCGGCAACCAGCGGCGGCCGGCGCCGTCGGCCTGCACGCGGCCGCCGAAGCCGACGAACCAGCGCAGCTCGGGGCGATGGATCTCCCAGGGGTTGCCGCGCTTCAACCAATCGTCCGGCGTCTCCACCTGTCGGCCGCCCGCGATCTGCTGCGCGAACATGCCGTACTGGTAGCGCACGCCGTAGCCGAAGGACGGCAGGCCGAGCGTGGCGAAAGAGTCGAGGAAGCAGGCCGCCAGCCGGCCGAGGCCGCCGTTGCCGAGCGCAGCGTCGGCCTCGCGCTCCAACACGTCGGGCAGCGGCGTGCCGGCGGCCTGCGCCGCTTCACGCAATGCAGCATCGAGGCCGAGTGCAGCGATGGCGTTGCCGAGCGCGCGGCCCATCAGGAACTCCATGCTCAGGTAGAGCACACGGCGCGCGGTCTCTCTTGCGCGGTCGGCCGCTTGTGTGGCCACCCAGCGCTCGGCCAGGAGCTCACGGCTGGCATGGGCGGCGGCCCACAGCAGTGCTTCGGGCGACGACGCACCGCCGGCCAATCCCGAGTCAGCCCGTTGCGACCGCTCGCGCTGCACGATCTGGGAAAAGGCAAGGGCCAGCTTGGGCGGGGATTTTTTCAAGATAGGGGTCATGCGTGGTCATCGGTGACGGGGTGATGAACTTCGGCGTTTCGGGCATAAGCCTGCCGCGAGGACGCTACTCTGGCCACCGGGTGTGGGGGGCACGACACGCATTCTGACTTCGAAACTGTGGAGGAGTCCTACAAAAGGGCCACCTCTCAAATTTGCTCAAGCGATTGTTCTGAATGGATATCGCCAGATTTCAGCCGGTCGTCGCTCCATCTGGTCGGCCAGGCCTTCTCCGAAACCGCGCTCGGCTGCCAGCATCACAGGCGCGTGGCCTGCCTGGATGGACGCAAGCAATAAGCCCACGAGTGGACTGCCGAGACGAACACAGATCTGCTAGGGCAGCGGTCGCGATCAACAACGATGCAGTCGTGGGCAACGCCAGCTTGCCGCTGACGATGGACAGGGAACTCAGTTCAGCAGCGTGTGTGCCAGCTGCCACTACTCGACGTGCCCACACCCCGCAGACCTTGTGCGTTTCGCTCACTCAGCGCACCAGTTCAAGTGCGCTACTGCGCTAAGAATTCGACCTTGGTTGCGATCAGCTTGCGCCCGCTGACGCCGCCCGTCACCTTGACGCGGCGGCCATTGGCGATGTCGACCGCCGACCCGTTGACGAACACTGCTGCGGTGGCATCGATCGAAACACCGCGCACGCGGAAGTCGGCGATCGACTGCACGTCCGTGACCTTCGCGCTGAGCACGAACGCCACCGGCTGCTCCGGCAAGCTGCGCGCCACCGATTTGGCGTTGAGCGTGCCCGCGACCAGCGAGCCGATCACGGCCACGCGTTGGCCGTCGCCGGTGACGACGCCGCGGTTGTTGGCGTCGCTGGCATTCACCGGCACGCCTTCGAGCGTGAAGGTCGGGCCGGCGGCCCACTCGGTCGTCACGCCTTCGGCGTAGACGAAGCCGAGGTTGTCGGGCAGCGGCTGATCGCTGGCCATGCGCTCGACGGCCCAGGCCTGCCCCGCCACCGGCGCCGCGAGCGCCGACACGCGCACGATCTGGCCGTTGGCCAGCGCCTGACGCAGGGTCAGCGCCGCCTGGTCATAGCGCACCGGCTGGCGGCCGACGGTCAGCGTGCGCGCCGCGGCGTCGAGGTTGCCGACACGCCCGCGCAACTCCACCGGTTTGATCGCATCGGTGCCGGACGACAGGCGCTCGATGCGGCTGGCCTCGAAGGTGCCTGCACTCACGCCCAACGGGCCGTGCACTTCGACGACATCGCCCGCGGCAATCGACGCGGCCGACTCGGCGCCCTCGATCACCGTCGCTGCGTTGTCGTAGCGCGCGGTCGATTGCAGCACCGTCACCGTGAAGCCACCGCCATCGACCGCGCTGACGACGCCGCGCGCGGCAGGCCGCACACGGATCGTCTGCGCGCTGCCGGCGCCGGTGGCCTCGTCGGCCACGCCGCTGACCTCGAGCCACATGCCCAGGCGCAGGTCATCGACGCCGAGGGCCTGGCCGAAGCCGTCGGTGACGGTGGCGCTGCCGCGCTCGTAGACGACACCGCCCACCGTGACCGTGGTCTCGGCGATGCCGGTGGCCACGCCGACGTTGACGGTGCTGCCCGATGGCCCGGTGCCGTCGGCGCCGACGCCGCCGCAGCCCGCGAGCCACGCCGCAGCCGACAGGCCGCACGCCAGCAAGAGTTTTTGCACTACCCACTTCACACGCTCACTCCTTCGATGTCTTGCCGCGCTGCGTTTTCTTCGCGCTTCTCATACGCACCGGCGCGTCCGCCTGCTCGGCCGGCGCGATGTAGCTGAACAGGCCGATGCGCATGCGCCAGCCGTTGTCCGGCGCCTCGTCGTCCAGGTCGACCAGGGTCTGCAGCTTGGCCGTCACCTCAGGCGCCGTCTGCAGCCACATCTGCTTGGCCAGGTCGGCCGCGCGCTGCGCCGACTGCCGCGTCAGGCCGTCGGCGAACAGAGCCTGCTCGAACAGCGGTCGCGGCTGCGTCAGCAAATTCACCAGCACCGCCGACAGGTGATCGGCGACGTTGGCGCCGCCGATCTCGACCAATGAATCCCACGACCGGTCCGGCGCATTGAAGCGGCCGCGCAGCAGCACCTGCTCGCCGTCTTCTTCGGCCGCGCCGATGCGCACCAGCTCGTCGAGCAAAGGGCGCGGGTGCACGTCCTTCGACACCGCCGCAGCCAGGCTGGCAAAGCTCGGCTGGCCCGCCGGCGCGGTGCGCGGCAGGCGGCGCGGCTGGCCTTGCGCATCGAGGTAGTGCGGATCACTGGTCCAGCGCGCACGGACCTGCGCGGCCAGCGAGATCTTCGGCGGCGGGCTGGAGCCCGATTCGCCGTCCAACAGGCGCTGCACCTCGCGCCGCCGCAAACCGGTGGCGACGCTGAGCGTGCTCACCGACGGCAGCTTGCCCTGCGCGGCAAACGCGCGCGCGCCGGCGCGCACGAAGGCGGCCTTCAGCAGCTCTTCGGCGCGCGCATGGCGCAGGCCGCGCGACAGCAGCAGCCCGGCCAGCGGCTCGAGCACGGCCAGCGCGGCCTCCAGCGTGGCGCGGTCGGCGTCGTCGGCGGCGGCGGGTGCGGCGGTGCTCATGAGAAGTGCATTACGCCCAGATAGTGCCACAGGGCAGCACAACGCGGACGGCGACAGGTGAACTTCGCACGCTTTCAAGTGGACGCGCCGTAAAGACATGCAAAGCCGCTTGTGCGCGGCGCCGGCGCGCGGCTACTCTTACAGTGCGAAATGCACTTCTATTGAAATCACCTGAAGGGAGCCCCATGAACACGCACCCCTTGCTGCGCCTGCCGCTGCCGACGATCGCGCTGACGATGGCGCTGACGGCGGGCCTGGCGGCCTGCGGCGGCGGCAGCAACGCCGGCGCGCAGCCGCCGATCGACCACGCCGCGCTGCCCGGCGCCAACGCCAACCGCGAGATCCTCGCCGAGCAGGTCGACGAGGCCGGCTCGAGGCCGACCTCGCTGCCGACGCAGTTGCCCGAGGCGTCGACCGTGCGCTTCTTGAACCAGGCCACCTTCGGCAGCAGCGAAGCCGAGACCGCAGCGGCACAGCCGCAGTGGCGCTGGGGTTGGCTGCAATCTCAGTTCGCGCTGCCTGTGGGACGCACGCACTGGGACCGCGTCGCGGCCGATCAAGCGGCGTACCTGGCCGAGAACCCGACCGTCAGCAGCGACAAGATTCCCCAAGCCGTCTGGGATTGGTCGATCTGGGAGGCCTACCTCAGCGCGCCAGACCAGTTGAGAAAACGCGTCGGCTATGCGCTGTCGCAGATCATGGTGGTCTCGGTGGACGGCTTCGCCTTCGCCGTCAACAACGCGCGCCTGGCCGCGAGCTACACAGACGTGCTGGAGAAAGGCGCGTTCGGCAACTTCCGTGAGTTGCTCGAAGAGGTGACGCTGTCGCCGGCGATGGGCTACTACCTCTCGCACCGTGGCAACCGCAAGGCCGACTACCCGAACGACGACACGACGCAGCCGCCGACGCGCGTGCCCGACGAAAACTACGCGCGCGAGGTGATGCAGCTGTTCACGATCGGCCTGGTTGAGCTCAACGCCGACGGCACGGTCAAGCTCAGCAACGGCCAGCCGAAGGAAACCTACGGCGAAGACGACGTGCGCGGCCTGGCCCGCGTCTTCACCGGCTGGGATTTCATTCCGCGCAGCAGCCCCGACTGGCCGCGCACGCCGATGCTGCACTTCGCCGCCCGCCACTCGCTCGAAGCCAAGACGTTTCTCGGCGTGACCATTCCGGCCAACACCGACGGCCCGACGAGCCTGCGCATCGCCCTCGACACGCTGTTCAATCACCCCAATACGGCGCCCTTCATCAGCCAGCAGTTGATCCAGCGCCTGGTGACGAGCAACCCGAGCCCGGCCTACGTCGGCCGCGTGGCCGCCAGGTTCGCCGACAACGGCCAGGGTGTGCGCGGCGACATGAAGACCGTGATCGATGCCGTGCTGCGCGACAGCGAAGCGCGCTCGCCGCTGAACATCACGCAGCCGGCGCCGTCGTGGGGCAAGCTGCGCGAGCCGGTGCTGCGCTACACGACGTTCGCGCGCAACTTCGGCGGCAACAACGGCGGCGCCGAGATCTGGCGCATCGGCGCGCTGTCGGATCCGGCCACCGCGCTCGGCCAGAGCCCGTTGCGCTCGCCGTCGGTGTTCAACTTCTATCGCCCGGGTTACGTGCCGCCGAACACCGGCATCGCCCGCGCCACGCTGGTGGCGCCGGAGTTCCAGATCAGCACCGATACCTCGCTGCCGGGCTACGTGAACTTCATGCAGCGGCAGCTCGTCAACCCCAACGGCGGCCTCGTCTTCAACTATGACGCCGAACTCGCGCTAGCCGCCGACCCGGCAGCGCTCGTCGCGCGGCTGGACCGACGGCTCACCAACACCGCGATGAGCAGCGCGACGCGTGACGAGATCGTGGCCACCGTCACCGCGCTGCCCGCGGGCAGCGCCGCGCAGAACCTGACCCGCGTGCGCACAGCGATTCTGATGACACTGGCCTCGCCCGAGTTCGTGGTTCAAAAGTAAGGAGGAAGAAAATGAAAACTATTCACAGCGCGGCGTCACGTCGCGAGTTCCTGCGCCGCGCCGGCGCCTTCACGGCGATGGGCGCCGCCGCGCCCTGGGCCTTGAACCTCGCGGCATCCGCTGCGGCGTCGGCGCAAACCGCCGGCGAGGACTACCGCGCCCTCGTCTGCGTCTTCATGTACGGCGGCAACGACAACCACAACACCGTCGTGCCCTACGACCAGGCGACGTACGACCAATACGCCGCCGTCCGCACCTCGATCGCATTGCCGCGCGCCGACCTCGCCGCCACCGAGATCGTGCCGGCCAATGCGTGGACGGCCGGCCGGCAGATGGCGCTGCACCCGGCGCTGTCACCGCTGAAGACGCTGTTCGACGCCGGCCACCTCGCGGTGGCGATGAACCTGGGCACGCTGACGCGCGAAGGCACGACGCTGGCCGACTACAAGGCCGGCCGCGGCCTGCCGCCCAAGCTGTTTTCGCACAACGACCAGCAGTCGGTCTGGCAGTCGTCGCTGGCCGAAGGCTCGGCGACGGGATGGGGCGGGCGCATGGCCGACCTGCTCGCCGCCAGCAACGGCGACGCCGTGACCTTCACCAGCATCTCTGCCGCCGGCAACGCGGTCTTCATGTCGGGCCAGGACGTCGTGCAGTACCAGGTCAGCAGCGGCGGCTCGATCCAGATCAGCCCCGTCTTCGGCTCCGCAGCGTCCACCGAGGCGATGAAACGCCTGATGCAGCGCAGCAGCGCGCACCTGTTCGAGGAAGACCATGCCGCGATCGCGCGGCGCTCGATCGCAGCCGATGCCAAGGTGCGCGCGGCGCTCGAAGGCGTTGCCGAGCCGGCGTTCCCGGCCACCGGCCTGGGCGCGCAGTTGAAGATCGTCGCCCGCCTGATCGCCGCGCGCCAGGCGCTCGGCGTCAAGCGCCAGGTGTTCTTCGTGTCGCAAGGCGGCTTCGACAACCACGACGAGCTGATCGAAAAGCACCCCGGACTGCTGGGCAACGTCGCCGACGCGATGCGGGACTTCTACGCCGCCACCGTGACGATGGGCGTACAAAACCTCGTCACGACCTTCACCGGCGCAGACTTCGGCCGCACGCTGGCCAACAACGGTGACGGCTCCGACCACGGCTGGGGCAGCCACCACTTCGTCATGGGCGGCGCAGTGAAACCGCGCACGTGGGTCGGCGCGCTGCCGGCGATGTCGGTCAGCGAAGGCACCGACAACGTCGGCGGCGGACGCCTGCTGCCCGCCATCGGCGTCGATCAGCACGGCGCGACGCTGGCCCGCTGGATGGGCGTGCGCGACGAGCAGATGGCCACCGTCTTTCCGAACATCGGCGAGTACACGACGCGCGATCTCGGCTTTTTCAAACCCGCTTGAACGTCACACCAAGGAGCTCCTGTGAAACTGACTGCCACCCTGATGATCATGTGCGCGCTGACCGCCGTCAGCTGCGCCTCGACGACCACGCGCGCCGACCAGCCGCACATGCAGGCCGCGCTGCGCAGCTTGCAAGACGCGCGCGCGCACCTGGCCAACGCCACGCACGACAAAGGCGGCCACCGCGTCGACGCGATGCAGGCGGTGGACCGCGCGATCGCGCAGGTGCAGCGCGGCATCGAGTTCGACCGCCGCAAACTGTCGCCGAACGAGAACCAGAAGTAGCGTCGGCGCGCCGCGGCCTTACGTCAATTCACGTGGAGGTTGTCCCGGGGCTGACAAGGCGCCACGCCGCTGATCAGAATGGCTGCTCCCTATCAGGAGCACGCCATGCACCGCCCGCCGTTTACTTCGACGCTGATCGCCTGCGCCGCCGCCATCGCCCTGACCGCCGGCGCCGGCGCAGCGCGCGCCCATGACGACGGCGGCGCGGGCCACAACGGCACGCACAACCTCAAGCCGCGCTTCGTCGTCGGCGACGTGGCCAGCCGCTACTACGGCGCCGGCGACTGCGCGGTGGTGGGCACTTGGTGCGGTGAGTCGGGCGACGACCTGCTGACCGGCGGCCTCGGCGCGGCCGGCCTGCTGCTCGCCGCACCGGTGTTCGCCAATCCGCTTGCGCCGACAGCGGCCGAGTTGCGGCGCAACGCGATCCACGTCAACTACCGCGCGGTGCTCGACATCCTGCCCACCGGCGGCTACGGCACGCTGTATGGGCCGAACGTGAGCAATGCCGGCGTCGTCACCGCGAGCCAGGGCAAGATCGCCGGCTGGGAGCACGTCGCTTATGCGGGCCCTGGCCACGTGACGCTGATGGTGCAGGTGCCGGCGAGCTTCGACCCGGGCCGCGCCTGCATCGTCACCGCCACCTCGTCGGGTTCGCGCGGCGTCTATGGCGCCATCGGCGCGTCGGGCGAGTGGGGCCTGAAACAAGGCTGCGCGGTGGCCTACACCGACAAGGGCACCGGCAACGGCCTGCATGACCTGACAACGAACCAAGTCGGATTGATCGACGGCACGCGCAGCGACGCCGCCACCGCTGGCGACGCGTCGCACTTCAGCGCCGCACTCACCGACGCCGAGCGCGCCGCGTTCAACACCGCGACGCCGAACCGCATTGCCTACAAACACGCGCACTCGCAGCGCAATCCGGAGCAGGACTGGGGCACGAACACGCTGCAAGCGGTGCGCTTCGCGTTCTACGTGCTGAATGAGCAGTTCGGCAGCAGTGGACCGGAGCGACGCAAGCGTGTCGTGCTCGACCGCAAGAACACGATCGTCATCGCCTCGGGCATCTCCAACGGCGCGGCCGCAGCACTGGCCGCGGCCGAGCAGGACGTGCACGGCCTGATCGACGGTGTGGCCGTGACTGAGCCGAACGCGCAGCCGCGCGACGTGCGGCGCCTGCGCATCGTGCAAGGCGGTGTGGAGCAGCCGCAGATCGGCAAGCCGTTGATCGACTACTTCACCGTGGCCAACCTGCTGCAACCCTGCGCGGCGGCCACGCTGGCGCCGGCCGACAGCGCCGGCTACGCGTTTGTCGCCGCGCTCGCGCCGACGGTGCTGTCGCAAGCCGCGACGCGCTGCGCCAGCCTTGCTGCCAAGGGCCTGGTCAGCGGCGCGACGCTGATCGAACAATCGGCCGACGCCTGGGCTCAACTGCGCGCCTACGGCTGGCTTGCCGACAGCGACGCGCTGCAACTCTCGCATTACGCCTTCGCCACGTCGGCCATCGCCGTGACCTACAGCAACACCTATGCGCGGGCGAGCGTGGCCGACAACCTGTGCGGGTTCAGCTTCGCTGCTACCAGCGCGACCGGCGATCCGGTGGCCCACGCGCCGGCAACCCAGGCAGCCAGCTTTGCCACCGGCACTGGCGTGCCGCCGTCGGCGGGCGTCAACCTCGTCTACAACGACGCCGCGAATGCCGTCACCCCCGGCGCGGGCAAGCGCGATCTGTTCGCCGCCTCGCCTTCCACCGGTGCGCTCGACCTGGCGCTCGATGGTGCGCTCTGCCAGCGCCAGCTGGTCACCGGCCGCGGCGCGCTCGCGCACCGCGTGCGCCACAGCGTCGGCGACGTGCTGCTCGACGGCAAGCTGCGCGGCAAGCCGACACTGATCGTGCACGGCCGCGCCGACGCGCTGATCCCGGTCAATCACGCCTCGCGCGCCTACTATGGCGCGCACAAGCTGGCAGACGGGCGAGGCCACAGCAAGGCAAGCTATATCGAAGTGACGAATGCCCAGCACTTCGACAGCTTCCTGTCCTTCCCCGGCTACCCCGAGCGCTACCTGCCGCTGCACGTCTATCTGATCCGCTCGCTGAACGCCATGCACGCGCACCTGACGCAAGGCACGGCGCTGCCGCCGTCACAGGTGGTGCGCACCGTGCCGCGTGGCGCCGGTGCGCCGGCGATCACGGCGGCCCATGTGCCGGAGTGGGCGCTGGTGCCGGCGCAAGGCGATCGCATCGGCTTTGCGCACCGCACGCTGTTCGTGCCTGATTGATCTGCCGGTTGCCAACGCGCGCGGGCGTTGTTCGGGGCCGCCCAGCCCCTTGTCGGCGCCACGCCATCCGAAGCTCCTGCTAGAGTGAAATGCAGTCGAACGACACTCACCGTGGAGCCCGCGTGGCAAACCAGCAATCAGCCTTCCCCAGGCTTTTGGGGGACGTAGGAGGCACCAATGCGCGCTGGGCCTGGCAGGCTGCGCCTGGGCAGCCGCTGTCGCACATCAGCACGCTGGC
>JANOEG010000732.1:0-1713 GCA_031413095.1 Burkholderiales bacterium
CGTCGGCACGTCTTCCCAGGGCGTGAAGGTGCCGGGCTCCTGGCCGTAGGGCGCGGCCTCCACCGGGTCGTGCAGGTACTTGCGGCGCTTGCCGGTGCCGCTTTCGGCGTAGCTGCGGAACAGCTGTTCGAGTTCGGCGAACAGGTTGTTGTCTGGGCCGAAGTGGCTGAAGTGCTTGTCGCCCTGCTTCTCGGCTTCGGCCTGGCGCTGGCGCATTTCCTTGCGGTCGTAGCGGTGGAAGCTGTCGCCTTCGATGATGGCGGCGCTGACCTTCTCGCGCCGGAAGATGTTGTCGAAGGTGCGCGTGACCGAGGTCGTGCCGGCGCCCGAGGAGCCGGTGATGGCGATGATGGGATGGCGTTCGGACATGGTCAGTTCCTGAAGAGACTGCGTTCGGCGAACAGCGGCGACACTGAATCGCCGACGGCGGGCTCGTGGTGGTAGCGCTCGATACGCTCGACCTCGTTCTTCGAGCCGAAGACGAGGCCGATGCGCTGGTGCAGCGCGCTCGGCTTGACGCCCAGCACCGGCTGGCGTCCGGTGCTGGCGCGGCCGCCGGCCTGTTCCATGATGAAGCCGATCGGGTTGGCTTCGTAGAGCAGGCGCAAGCGGCCGGGCTTGGCGGCGTCCTTGGTGTCGCGCGGGTACATGAAGACGCCGCCGCGCATCAGGATGCGGTGCGCCTCGGCCACCATGCTGGCGATCCAGCGCATGTTGAAGTCCTTGCCGCGCGGGCCCGGCTTGCCGGCCAGGCATTCGTCGACATAACGCTTCACCGGCGGCTCCCAGAAGCGGCTGTTGCTGGTGTTGATGGCGAACTCATGCGTGTCCGGCGGGATGCGCAGGTTCGGGTGCGTCAGCACGAACTCGCCGAGGTTGTGGTTCAGCGTGAAGCCGGCGACGCCGTTGCCCACGCTCAGCACCAGCATCGTCACCGGGCCGTAGAGCGCGTAGCCGGCGGCGACCTGCGTCGTGCCGGGCTGCAGGAAGTCAGCCTCGGTGACGTCGCGGCCGCTGTCGACCACGTCCTGCGGCGCGCGCAGCACCGAGAAGATGCTGCCCACCGAGACGTTGACGTCGATGTTGCTGCTGCCGTCGAGCGGGTCGAAAGTGAGCAGGTACTTGCCGCGCGGGTGGCCGGCGGGGATCTGCTGCGGCTGCTCCAGCTCTTCGGTGGCCATGCCGGCGAGGTTGCCGTTCCACTCGTTCATGCGCAGGAAGATCTCGTTGCTCAGCACGTCCAGCATGCTAAAAACGCTATAACTTCTGCTACCTCTGCGGCGCTGCCGACGCGACCTAAAGGAATGCTTGAGACGGCTGCTTTGATCGCTTCCGCAGTTGAGAATTGCTCGTGAAAAGGCGTTTCGATGACTCCCGGAGAGACGCTATTGACACGCACGCCGTAAGGCGCAAGCTCTTTCGCGAGTCCTTTCGTAAAAGTAATCAGACCGCCTTTGGCAGTTGAATAATGAATCGAGCCGAGCGCCCCGCCATTGCGCCCTGCGATTGAAGAGACATTGATGATCGTTCCGCTTCTGCGTTCCATCATCGTAGCGACTACAGCTTTTGAACATAAGAAAGCACTTTTAAGATTTAAGTCCATCACCTCGTCCCAACGCGCTTCTGTCAAATCTAAAAATTTCAGTCGCTCAATCAAAGAGCCTGCGTTGTTGACCAGTATATCAATTGCGCCGAATTCGTTGGTTGTTCGTT